>JAICYA010000084.1 GCA_025934455.1 Rudaea sp. | reverse complement strand
CCGCATTACCTGCTGCGCTTCGTCACCGAACGCACGCTGACGATCAATACCACCGCGGCGGGCGGTAATGCGTCGTTGTTGACGTTGGGGGAATAACATTCTTGCTTCCTCTCCCGCAGCCCGCGTAGCGCGGCGCATCCGGCCCTACAACGCCTGAATGGCGCCATGCCAGCAGTGCTTCAATCCCGCCACCCGATCCTGCATGCGTACCCTCCCATGGGCGGCGACCGACGTGCTTTCTCTTGCCTACTTCTCTTTGCACGAGCAAAGAGAAGTAGCACGCTCGCCGGACGCGAGCGGAAATGTGCAGGACGCGTCATCAAAAACTGAAGCCAGCCCTTCGACTTCGCGCCTTCGGCGCTACGCTCAGGGCGAACGGAACAGCGCCGCCGTCGTGCGCCTGCTAGACTCAAACCCATCCACGGCGTGCCGAGCACGCCGCATGTGTCAGGAGTGTGTCATGGCCTAACGCAAGATCTACATCACCGAGCGCGATCGGCAGCGGCTCGAGGACATCATCGCCGCGTTCGACGAGGTCGATCATCGCGATCGTGGCGACATCGACGCGCTGGCCGCGGAGTTGCGGCGCGCGGAAACCATGTCGGCGAAGGACATTCCGGCCAATGTGGTCACGATGAATTCCAGGGTCGTGCTGCACGATCTGGGCAGCGGCGAGGAGAAAACCTACACCCTGGTCTTCCCGCGCAACGCGAACGTCGACACGGGCGCGATTTCAGTGCTCGCGCCGGTCGGCACGGCGATCCTGGGCTACGCCGCCGGCGACGAGATTGAATGGCGCGTGCCGTCCGGCACCCGGCGGTTCCGCATCGAAGAGGTGCTCTACCAGCCGGAAGCCGCTGGTGATTTTCACTTGTAGATCCGCAAACACCACGTTCGGCGCCGGCGCGCAACGAAACTTTTACCCTCGTCCGGGGTAAAGTAACCGCATGTACCTCGAGTTCTACGGGCTGAAAGAAGCCCCCTTCTCGATCACCCCCGATCCGCGCTACGTGTTCCTCAGCGAGCGCCACCGGGACGCGCTCGCGCACCTGCTCTACGGCATCGGCAAGGGTGGCAGCGGCGGTTTCGTGCAGCTGACCGGCGAAGTCGGCACGGGCAAGACCACGCTGTGCCGGCTGCTGCTTGAGCAACTGCCGGAAAACACGCGCGTGGCGTTGGTGCTGAACCCGAAACTGTCGCCAGTGGAATTGCTCGAAACCATTTGCGAGGAACTCAAGCTCGACATCGCCGGCAAGAAGGGCAGCCTCAAGGCGCTGGTCGACACGCTCAACATCTACCTGCTCGATGCCTACGCGCAGGGCCTGCGCGTGGTGCTGATCGTGGACGAGGCGCAGGAGCTTTCCACCGAATCGCTGGAACAGGTGCGCCTGCTCACGAACCTCGAAACGCCGACGCAGAAATTGCTGCAAATCATACTTTTGGGCCAACCCGAACTGCGCGACAAGTTGCACCAGCCGGAATTGCGCCAGCTCGCGCAGCGCATCACCGCGCGCTATCACCTCATGCCGCTGGACCGCGGCGAGAGTGAAGCCTACGTGCGCCATCGCCTCGCCGTGGCCGGCACGGCGCGCTCGCCGTTCTCGCGCCTGGGCGTGCGTGCGCTGTATCGGCGCTCCGGCGGCGTGCCGCGGGTGATCAACGTGATCGCCGACCGCGCCCTGATGGCCGGCTTCGCGCGCGAGCAGGATTCGCTCGGCGAGCAGCTCGTGGATCGTGCCGCGGACGAAACCCTGCCCGGCAACGCGCGTTACTGGCTGCACCGCTACCGGCGCAGACTCGCCGCCGCCGCAGTGCTGATCCTCGCCGCTGGTGCCGCCTCCTGGTATTGGCTGCACCAGGCACCGACGCCGGTCGCCGAGGCCGTGGCCAAGCCGATTCCGCCACCGCGCGACGATTCCCTGGACAGCCTGCGCAAGGCCATCGCGCACACGCCCGATGCGGACCTCGCCGCGTGGACGCAACTGCTCGGTCGCTGGCAGGTGAATTCCGCGCAAGTTTCGGTGCGCGATGCCGCGCATTGCCCGGGCGTCATCACGGCGGGTTTCGACTGCCTGCATGGCAACGGCACGCTGGAACAACTGGCGCGTTTCGACCGCCCCTTGATCCTGACGCTGCGCGACGGGGGCACGCATGCCGACGCACTGTTGCTCGCGGTCGACGCGCAGCACGTCAAGCTCGCCATCGGCGGGCAGACGCGCACGCTGAAGAAATCGGACCTGGCCGGGATATGGACGGGAGAATTCAGCGCCGTATGGGAACTTCCGACAGGTATTCCCGCCAAGCTGCACCAGGGCGATGCCGGAGCGGGCGTGGCCTGGGTCAAGGCGCAACTGGCGTTGATGGACGGCGGCAAGGCCGACGACACCGGTCCCGCCTATTTCGATGCCGCGCTGGAAGATCGCGTGCGCAAGCTGCAAATCGCCTACGGCATCAAGCCGGACGGCATTGTCGGCCCGGAAACGCTGTTCGCGCTGTCGGCGCTTTCCGAATCCGGGCCGCATCTGTACCGCAAGGTAGAATAGGCGACCGCGAACCGCACCGATGGACTCATGTCGCTGATTCTCGAAGCATTGAAGAAATCCGAGGCCAACCGCCGCCTGGGCCAGGCGCCGGACCTCGGCACGCCGTTCACGACGGCGCGACGCGGACGCAACCCCGTGTGGGCGTTGCTCGTGATCGTCCTCGCGCTTGGCGCGGGACTATGGTGGTGGCTCGGCCATTCCACGCCTGCCCCGGCACCCACGGCGGCAGTGCCCGGCGTTGCCGCCGCACCGGCACCGAGTCAGGCCGCCGCGCCGGCATCAACCCACCAAGCGCTGCAACAGGAAGACCAGCGCGTTTTCGCTGCGGCACGCCGCCAGGAGTCGAACGCCCAGGCTGCGGCAGCTCCCGGCAAGGACGAGCAGATCTGGGTAGCGGCCCAGCGCCGTGACGCCACAGAGCGCATGGCCAGGCGCCCCGAACGGACGACTCCTACTGCCGCCGCGCAAATCCGGCCCGCGGCGGCACCCGCGCCGGTGCACGTTGCCGCGCCCGCGCAACCCGCGCGCGTGCCGAAGACGGCGGATATGCGGGGCTACACGCCACCGCCGCAACCGCATCCGGAACCCGGACAACCGCATCCGGAGTCCGACCAACCGCACCCACAAGCTGGGCAACCGCATCCGGATGCAGCGGCATCGCAACAAGTCCCGGGCACGCCGAAGCTCGACGTGCCGGCGTATTACGATCTGCCGTTCGCCACGCGCAAGGCGTTGCCGCAGCTGAGCATGAGCATGCACGTCTACGCCGCCGATCCGAAACAGCGCTTCGTCATCCTTGATGGCGCGCGCATGGTCGAAGGCGACACCACGACGGACAGCGTGACCTTGCGTGAAATCCGTCCCGACGGCGTGATCCTCGAATTCCAGGGCCAGCGCTTTTTCTTTCCGCGCGACGGCCTGTAAGCCGGCGACGCGCCGTGTTCGTCCATCTCGAACAGCGGCGCAAACCCCGGCAACCTTGGGCGACGGTCGTCCTGATCGCGATTTGCGTGGCCGTCTTTGTCTGGCTCACCCTGCTCGCGCCCGACGCGCGCGCGCTGGTACTGCGGCGCTGGGGCACGGTGCCGTCGAGCCTGTTCGACGTGCAGGCGCCATTGTTCACGCAGTGGTTTGAATTGCGGCTGGCGCGTCTGTTCACCGCGCTGTTCATCCATGTCGGCTGGCTGCACCTGATCGGCAATCTGCTGTTCCTGATGATCTTCGGCCTGCCCGCCGAGCGCAGCCTCGGTTCGCTGCGCTTCCTGCTGCTGTTCCTTGTCGGCGGCGCGCTGGCCAATCTGGCCGGGGCGCTAACGCTTGCGAATGCGAATGCGCCCATCGTCGGCTCCAGCGGCGCGGTGTCGGCGATCGTCGGCGCTTATTTCGCGCTGTTCCCGCGCGCGCGCCTCGGCTTGGTGCTGCCGCTCGGCCTGTTCCTGGAATTCGTGCGAGTTCCCGCGGCCGCGCTGATCGGCTTCTGGATCGGCCTGCAGTTCCTGTTTACGTTCGTCGGCCCCGCGTTCGGCGCGGTCGCGTGGTGGACGCACATCGCCGGATTCGCGATCGGTATACTTTTTGCGCTGGTTTCCAGGCCGGCGCTGGCACGCCGCCTGCGGGAATAAATCCACTCAGTGCGCTTTCGCCGCAGCCGGTGAAGCAGCCGGCACATGCCGCAATGCCATGCCCTTGAGCACAATCAAGGCTTCGTTGAGCGCGTAATCGTCAAGCAGGTCGTCGCTGGCGCCGTCGCGTTCGCTGCGCCTCTCGCCCTCGAGCGCGCCCTTCAGGTGATTGGGCAGGTCGCGCTCGCCACGCACCAGCGCCGGCGACGAATCGCGCACGGTCAGCTTGAGATCGGCCAGTTCGATATCCGGCATGATTCCCGCCGCCTGGATCGAAACACCGTTCGGCGTGTAATAGCGCGCCGTGGTGAGCTTGACCGCATGCGTGTCGTCCAGCGGCAGCACGGTCTGCACCGAGCCCTTGCCGAACGTGCGCCGGCCCATGACCACGGCGCGGTGGTTGTCCTTGAGCGCGCCGGTGACGATTTCGGCCGCCGAGGCGGTGCCGTTGTCGACCAGCACAACGAGCGGCGCGCCGTCGAGCAGGTCGCCGGGCGTGGCGTTGAAGCTCAGGTCCGCCTGTTTCAGGCGTCCGCGCGTGGTGACGATGACGCCGGAATCCAGGAAGTCGTCGCTGATTTCGACGGCGGACGTGAGCAAACCGCCGGGATTGCTGCGCAGGTCGAGCACCGCGCCGCGCAGCGGATGTGCCTTCGCCAACAGTTTGCCGAGCTTGCTGCGCAGTTCGTTGCCGGTGTCTTCCTGGAACTGGACGACGCGGATGTAGACGTACCCCGGTTCGAGTTCGTGCACGCGCACGCTGGCCACGCGGATCGCCTCGCGCGTGAGTGCGTAGTCTTCCGGCACGCTGGCGCCTTCGTGCAGGATGGAAAGCTTCACTTTCGTGCCGGCCTTGCCGCGCAGCATGTCCACGGCCTGGTTCGCGTTTTCCGAGGTGATCGCCATGCCGTCGATGCGCACGATGATGTCGCCGGGCTTGATGCCTGCGCGCGCCGCCGGCGTGTCGTCGATCGGCGCGATCACGCGCAGCGCGCCGTTCAGGGTGACGACCTCGATGCCGAGACCGTCATAGCTGCCGCTCGTGTCCTCGTTCAGTGCCTGCACGCCGGTCTGGTCGAGGTATTCGCTGTGCGGATCAAGCCCGGCGAGCATGCCGCGGATCGCGCTTTGCATCAGCGCCTTGTCGTTCACCGGATCGACGTAAGCCTGCTTGATCAGGTCGAAAACGGCAGTGAACTGCCGAATCTCGGCCATGCTCACGCCCGGCTTGCTTGCACTCGTATCGGGCGGCGGTGGCGCAGGCTTGGCTTCGTCGGCGCGCAGCACCAGAGGCGCAAGCATCAGCAGCAGGCAAATCGCAAGTCGCAACATCGTCGTCACCGCAGATTTCGATATCGGCATTATAGGCACGCGCAGGCAAATCAACGTGAAGGCTTGAGCCAGGCCACGGGATCGACTGCCTTGCCCTTGTAGCGAAGTTCGAAATACAGGCCCGGTGTCGGCCGCCCGCCGCTGGCGCCGCTAGTCGCAACGACGGTACCGGCATCGACCCAGTCGCCGACGTCCTTGAGCAGGGTTTCGTTGTAGCCGTACAGGCTCAGGTAGCCGTCGCCGTGATCCACGATCATGAGCAGGCCGTAGCCGCGCAGCCAGTCGGCGAACACGACGCGGCCATGCGACACCGCGCGCACCTCACTGCCGCCCTTCGCCGCGATCAACACACCCTGGCTGGCCTGGCCGCCACCGGTGCTGCTTCCGAATCTTTCGACGATGCGGCCGCGCAACGGCCACGGCACCTTGCCGCGCAAGGCCGCAAAGGGTTCCGCACCGGCGAGCGTTTTCGGAATGTCGGCAAAGATGTCGCGCAGTTTCGCGATCAGGTCGCTCAGCGCCTTTTCGTCCTTGCCGAGCGCGGCCAGGCGACTCTTCTGATCCTTCAGCGTGGCATCGAGTTGATCCAGCACCTTCTGCCGCGCCACGCGCTCGGCATCGAGTTGCTGCGCCTGCGCGGCGCGTTCGTCGCGCGACGTTTTCAGCATCGCCTGCTGCGCTTCGATTTCGTTTTGCACCTTGGCCAGCGCCTCGAGATTCTTGAGCAGATCGTTTATCTCGCCGAGCCGGGCGCGCTCGAAGTAACCGTAATAGGCCAGCATGCGCGCGATGTCCGCAGCGTTGTCCTGCGCCAACAACAACTTCAACTCCTCGCCACGGCCCATCGCGTAGGCCGAGCGCAACAGCGCCGCCAGCGCATCGCGCTGATCCTTGAGCTTGGCATCCAGCGCTGCGCGCTGCTTGAGCAGATCGTCGAGCTTGCTTTGCTGTGCGGCGAGCCGCGCATCGAGCGTGCGCAGTTCCTTCGCCGTCGCCGCAATCTTCAATTCCTGGTCACGCAGTGCAGCCATGGCATCGCCGCGCTTGGCGCTCGTATCCCGTTGCGCGTCGGTGAGCGTCTTGATCTGACCGCGAACCTGTTCGAGTTTTTGCTTCGCCTGGGTTTCTTGCGCGGCGCGCCGGGCATCGTCGGTCTGTGCGTGACCGTTTGCGCAAACGCATCCGAGGAACAACAAAGCGCTCGTAACCCGACGCATCAAGCAAACGTCACCAGTGAACGGCCAGTCATCTGTGCCGGCTGCGGCAATGCCATCAGCGCCAGCACCGTCGGCGCCAGATCGCGCAGTGCGCCCGGCGCGAGCGTCGCCTGACGCCCGACGTAGACCAGCGGCACCGGCCCGACCGTATGCTGGGTGTGCGGCTGGCCGTCGTCGGCGCGCATCTGCTCGAGGTTGCCGTGATCGGCGCTGATCAGCATCTCACCGCCCGCCGCACGGATCGCGGCTTCGAGCTTGCCGAGCGCGGCATCGACCGCTTCGACGGCCTTGATCGCGGCGTCGAGCTTGCCGCTGTGCCCGACCATGTCGGCGTTGGCGAGATTGCAGACGATGAAATCGTACTTGCCGCTGGCTATGGCCACGACGAGTTTTTCCGTCACTTCGGGACAGCTCATTTCCGGTTGCAGGTCGTAGGTCGCGACCTTGGGACTCGGCACCAGGATCCGATCCTCGCCCGGATACGGTTCCTCGCGGCCGCCGGAAAAGAAGAACGTGACGTGCGCGTACTTTTCCGTCTCGGCGATGCGCAACTGTTTCATGCCGAGGCCGGACAGGTATTCGCCCAGCGAATTGGCCAGCGACTGCGGGGGATAGGCTTCGGCAGTGACATGCAGGTCGTCGCTGTAGTGCGTGAGCGTCACGAAGGCGGACAGACGGATCGCGCGCGTGCGCGCGAAGCCGGAAAAATCCGGATCGACGAAGGCCTGCGTGAGCTGACGCGCACGATCGGCGCGGAAATTCATGTAGACGACAGCGTCGCCGTCGGCGATTTTCGTCGCACTTGCAATGGTGGTCGGCTTGACGAATTCGTCGGTCTCGCCGCGCGTGTAGGCGGCATCCAGTGCGGCAAGTGCGCTGTCCGCATGAAATTCGGCGACGCCTTCGGCGACGGCGTCATAGGCAAGTTT
>JAICYA010000068.1 GCA_025934455.1 Rudaea sp. | reverse complement strand
CGCCGCCAAGCTGGCTTTTCACCTTGCCACGAACGGACAGTACGGAGTCCATCGCGACGAATTGCAGACGATCAGCGACTCGCACCATCTGGATTGGGGGTTTGTCGCCTACCCGCCGCTGACGCCGTTTTTCGCCCACGTCGAATGGCTGCTGTTCGGCAACTCGCTGATCGGTTTCCGCAGCTTCGCAGCCCTGGCGCAAAGCATCGTCTTCGTCGTCACCGGCTTGATCGCACGCCGCCTCGGTGGCGATCGTGCGGCAATGTTGCTGGCCGCTTTCGCCGTGGCGTTGTCGCTGTCGGCCAGTTCCTTGTTGATGTACGTCACGTTCGATTTTTTGTGCTTCGTGTTGCTTGCCTACTTCGTGGTTCGACGCATCGAGTCGGGCGATGCGCGCTGGTGGATCGCCATCGGCGCGATTGTCGGCGTGGGCATGATGACGAAATACACGATGGCGTTTTTTGCCCTGGGCCTGGCGGCCGGAGTGTTCTTGACACCATTGCGCGCAGATCTGCGTGGCAAGTGGCTATGGCTGGGACTGGCCTTGGCCGTGCTGATTTTCCTGCCGAACCTGCTGTGGCTGGCACGGCACGATTTCATCACCCTGACCTTTCTTGAGTTCATCCATGCGCGTGACGTGCGCATCGGCCGCACGGGTGGGTTCTGGATCGATCAAATCAAGATCGCGGCGAACTTTGCCACGGTGCCGTTCTGGCTGGCGGGGCTCTGGTTCCTGTTTTTTGCCGAGGCTGGCCGCCGCTGGCGCATTCTTG
Organism: Rudaea sp.; assembly: GCA_025934455.1. The sequence continues at coordinate 7,692 of JAICYA010000068.1, read as the reverse complement.
GCTGGATGGCGGTCGTGCCATTCGTGATTTTCGTGTTCGCGAAGGGACGCGGTTACTACGCCGCGCCGTTGTATCCGATGCTGATCGCGGCGGGCGGCGTGCAATGGCAGCATTGGCTGGATCGGCGTTCGCTGCGAATGCGCCGTATCGGATGGGCGGCATCCGCGGCGCTGCTCTTGTGCGGCCTGGTCGTGCTGCGCGCCTGCCTGCCTTTGGCTGCGGTGAATTCGCCGCACTGGACGTTGATTAACGAGTTGAACGGGGATTTCCGCGAGGAGTTCGGCTGGCCCGAGCTCACGCGCGAGGTTGCGCGCATCTGGAATTCGCTGACGCCCGAGGATCGCGCCCAAGGTGGCATCTGGGCCAGCAACTACGGCGAGGCCGGCGCGCTCGAACTTTACGGGCCGCAATATGGATTGCCGCCGGTGATCAGCGCGGTCAACTCGTTCTGGCTGCGTGGGCCGCCGGCGGTCACGCCGAAAATTCTGATCGTGGTCGGTTCGCGGCAGCAGGACATGGAAAAATTTTGCACGTCGTTCGCAGTCGCCGGGCACACAGGCAACGATGCACACGTTGCCAACGAGGAAACCGAGCGACATCCCGACATTTACATTTGCCGCGACCCACGCAAGTCGCTCGATGCCGTATGGCCGAAGCTGCTCGAATTCGGCTAGCGCAGTGTGCACGCCCGATTCCGGTGTGGCGACCCCGGCCCGATTCGAACGGGCGACCTCGCCCTTAGGAGGGGCGCGCTCTATCCAGCTGAGCTACGGGGCCTTCGGTTATCATTGTAGCGTCTGATTCGCGCTCTTGCGGATCACCCGTTTTGGACCTCTCCCACAGCAAGGAACTCCCATGCAAATCTCGATGCACGAAATGATCGTCCCAGTCGCCAACCGCATGCTTGGCAACCTGTCCGCCATCCTGGACAAGGGTGCGGCATTCGCCGAGCAGAAGAAGATCGAGCAGACCGTGCTGACCGGCGCGCGCCTCGCGCCGGACATGTTCCCCCTGACGCGCCAGGTCCAGATCGCCTGCGACATGATCAAGGGCGCTGCGGCGCGCCTGGGCGGGGTGGAAATTCCTTCGCACCCGGATAACGAAACCACGTTCGCCGAACTCAAGGCGCGCGTCGCCAAGGTGCGCGATTTCATCAACGGCATTCCGGCGGCGAATTTCGCCGGCAGCGATGACAAGGCCGTCACCCTCAAGATGCGCCACGGCGACAAGCACTTCGACAACGGTCTGGATTACCTGCGTTTCTACGCAATGCCGAACTTCTACTTCCACATCACCACGACATACACGATTCTTCGCCATAACGGCGTCGAACTCGGCAAGGCAGATTTCATCGGAGCCTGACAGACAAACGGGCGCGTCATCGGACGCGCCCGTCGTTTCAGTGCAGGTGCTTCTGCATCCAACCCACCCAGCGCCGGTAGACATCGACGGTTTGCACCACATCCTTGGGAAAGTGCGAGTCGGCGGGGTAGGCGTAAAACTCCACATCGACACCATTGTCACGCAGGGCGTGGTACCACTCGTAGCTGTTGACGAGCGGCACGTTGGAATCGCCGACGTCGCCCATGATCAGGGTCGGCGCCTTCACCTTCGCCGCATACTGGATCGGCGACTGCTCGCGCCAGATGGCACGATCTTTTTCCAGCCACGGCGAGCCGCCGAAGAAGTAGGTATCACCCATCTGGTAGTAGGCGATGGTGTAGTCCATCACCCAATCGGTCAATGCGGCGCCCGACACGGCCGCCTTCCAGGCGTCGTAATGGCCCGTGAGCCAGGTCGTCATGTAGCCACCGTAAGACCAGCCGGAAACGCCGATGCGCTTGGCGTCGACGAAACCGAGTTTCTTTACCGCTTCCACGCCCGCCATGACGTCCTTGCCAGGGCCTGCGCCGGTGTCGCGAAAAATTGCATGCTGGTAGGCGTCGCCGAGGTTCGTGCTGCCACGATAATTGGGCTGGAAAACCACGAAACCTGCGCAGGCGAGCAGTTGCGTCAGCGGCGAAAAACGCATCGTCGAGGCCGCTTCCGGACCGCCGTGGATTTGCAGTACCAGCGGATAGGTCTTGGACTTGTCGAATCCGGGTGGATAGGTGAGCACGCCGTCTTCGGCGAAGCCGTTCGGTCCCTGCCACTGGATCGCTTCGCTGCGGCCGAGATCGAGCTTTTCGGCGAAAGCGTTCACCTGCGTCAGGCGGCGCGGTTTCGCACGCGTTGAATCAAGCACGTAAAGCTCGGCCGGCTGCACTGACGTCGCGCCGATAAAGGCGATTGCGCCCTTCGGCGACACGCTGAGCGCGGACGAAACCTGCACATCGCCCAGATCGAGCGTGCGAGCCTTGCCGTCAACCGGCTGTTCCCAGATCGTCGAATTCGTGCCCAGGTCGCCGAAGGCCAGCAGCGCCTTGCCGCCGGGCAGCCAGGCATAACCGTTGAAGTTGCGCGCTAGTGCGGCGGTGGCATCGCTGATCTTTCCGTTGACGCTGACGTACACCGCATTGCCGTTGTTCTGGTCGCCGTTGCGCGGACGCTGGAAGGCGAAACGATCGCTGCCGGCTGCGTAAGCAAACACGGTTGAACCCTGCGCATCGACCAGCGTGTGCGGATCGCCGCCATCGACGCTCACCGAGGCGATCACGCTGCGGAACGACGGGCCCCAGTAGGGCGAGGGATATTTCGTGAATACGATGCGCTTGCCGTCGTGGCTGAAGGTCAGCGGCGACGGATCATCCTGGTCGTTCTTCACGCTGTAAGCGCCTTGCGTGAGACGCTTGGCCTCGCCGCCGGCGCTCGGCACGATCCAGACATGCGCGGAAGCCAGTGCTTCGCGCAGCAGGAAATGGCCGTCGGTAACCTGGAACGACTTGTTGTGCTCCTTGATCGCCTTCTCGTTGACCGGTGCATCTTCGCTGACAAACGCGATGCGGGTGCCGTCCGGGCTCCAGGTGAATTCGTCGACGCCTTGCTTTTCCTTGGTGATGCGCACGGCATCGCCGCCGTTCATCGGCAGCACGAAAACCTGCGGCTTGTTGCCATCGTCGTCTTTCGCGTCATCGTCCTTGGCCGCTGCGTCCTTGGGCAGGGCAGACTTGGCCAGGAAGGCGATGCGCGTTCCGTCCGGCGACCAGCGCGGTGACGACACGCCATCGCGCTCGAAGGTGAGTGCGCGCAAGGCACCGGTTTTGGCATCCACGAGATCGAGCTCGTGTTTGGACTTGTCGGTTTTCCAGTCCGGCGTGGAACGCACCACGACGATGCTCTTGCCATCGGGCGAAATCTGCGGATCGCTCAAGCTGACAAGCTTGGCCACATCGTCGAACGAAAAAGTGGCCGGCGTGGCCGCGTGCGCGGAAGTGCAGGTCAGTGCGACCGCGGCGACAATCAGGATCGAGGCTTTCATGCGCGTTCCTTTGATTTCGCGAGGGCCAACCAGGTGTCCACCACGGTATCCGGATTCAGCGACACCGATTCGATGCCTTGCTCCATCAGCCATTGCGCGAGGTCCGGGTGATCGCTCGGGCCCTGGCCGCAGATGCCGATGTACTTGCCTTTTTTCTTCGCGGTCTGGATTGCCATCGACAGCATCTTCTTTACCGCCGGATCGCGCTCGTCGAACAGGCTCGCGACTATCCCTGAGTCGCGGTCGAGGCCGAGCGTGAGCTGGGTCAGGTCGTTCGAGCCGATCGAGAAGCCGTCGAAGATGTCGAGGAATTCGTCGGCGAGCAGCGCGTTCGACGGCACCTCGCACATCATGATGACCTTCAGGTCGTGTTCGCCTTTTTTCAGCCCGAACTCGGCGAGTACGTCGATGACTTTGCGGCCTTCGTCGAGCGTGCGCACGAACGGGATCATCACCCACGCGTTGGTCAGGCCCATTTCCTCGCGCACTTTCTTCATCGCGCGGCATTCGAGCTCGAACGCGGGCTTGAAGCTCGGATCGACATAGCGTGAGGCACCGCGGAAACCGATCATCGGGTTTTCCTCATGCGGCTCGTACTTCGCTCCACCGATCAGGTTGGCGTATTCGTTGGACTTGAAATCCGACAGGCGCACGATCACCGGATTCGGCGCGAACGCGGCGGTAATCGTGGCGATGCCCTCGGCGAGGCGGTTCACGTAGAACTCGACCGGATCCTCGTCGCCAATGCGCTCCCTTATTTTCTTCTGTGTCTGCGCATCCTGTTTGGCGAATTCGAGCAGCGCTTTCGGATGCAGGCCGATGTGGCTGGCGATGATCATTTCCAGTCGCGCCAGGCCCACGCCCGCGTTCGGCAGCATGGCGAAATCGAAGGCGCGCTCGGGATTGGCCACGTTCATCATGATTTTCAGCGGCGCCGGCGGCATCTTGTCCAGGTCCGCGGTGACGCGCTCGAAATCGAGCTTGCCGTCATAAATGATCCCGGTATCGCCCTCGGCGCAGGACACGGTGACCGGCGTGCCATCGGGAATCCGCTCGAGTGCATTACCGGTGCCGACCACGGCCGGCACGCCCAGTTCGCGCGCGATGATCGCTGCATGGCAGGTGCGGCCACCGCGATTCGTGACGATGGCCGCGGCGCGCTTCATCACTGGCTCCCAGTCGGGGTCAGTCATGTCGGCGACGAGTACATCGCCAGCCTGCACACGGTTCATGTCCGCGAGCGAGCGGATCACACGTGCTGTGCCCGCGCCGATCTTCTGGCCGATCGCGCGGCCTTCGGCCAGCAACGGGCCTTTTTGTTTGAGATGGAAACGCTCGATTTGCGTGGCACGCGCGCGCGATTTCACCGTTTCCGGCCGCGCCTGCACGATGTATAGCTTCCCACTATTTCCGTCCTTGGCCCATTCGATGTCCATGGGCCGGCCGTAGTGCTGCTCAATGACGAGCGATTGTTTTGCAAGCTCGTGCACGTCGGCGTCGGTGAGGCAGAATTTCGCGCGGTCGGCGGCGGGCACCTCCTCGATGCGCACGCGCTCGCCAGGTTTGTTCGAATACACCATGCGCTGCTGCTTGGCGCCGACCTGGCGGCGCAGGATCGCCGGCTTGCCGAGTTTCAGCGTCGGTTTGTAGACGTAGAACTCGTCGGGATTGACCGCACCCTGCACGACCATCTCGCCCAATCCATAACTCGCGGTCACGAATACCGCATCGCGGAATCCGGATTCGGTGTCAAGCGTGAACAGCACGCCCGAAGCGCCGATGTCCGAGCGCACCATGAGCTGCACGCCGGCGGAGAGGAACACGTCCTCGTGGGCAAAGCCGTGATGCACGCGATAGGCGATGGCGCGGTCGTTGTAGAGCGAGGCGAAAACTTCCTTGACCTTGTGGATCACGTCGTCCGCGCCGCTGACGTTGAGGTAGGTTTCCTGCTGGCCGGCAAAACTGGCATCGGGCAAATCCTCGGCAGTGGCTGAGGATCGGACTGCGACTGCGGTATTGGGCACACCGGCCTTGTCGCACAGTTTCGCGTAGGCATCGCGCACCGCCTTGTCGAAGGCGGGGATGAGCGGGGTGTCGATCACCCATTGGCGGATTTCCGCACCGGCCTTGGTCAGGGCATCGACGTTATCGACATCCAGCGCGGCGAGTTTTTTCTGGATGCGCTCGGCCAGACCCGATTGCGCGATGAACTGCTTGAAGGCATCGGCCGTGGTCGCGAAGCCGCCCGGCACCGACACGCCGAGTTTGGCGAGGTTGCCGATCATCTCGCCAAGCGAGGCGTTCTTGCCGCCCACCTTGCCGAGATCGGACAGGCGCAGTTCGTCGAGCCAAAGGATGAGGTCGCTCAAGGGGAATCTCCAGGAATTGTCCGGCGCGTGGAGCCCGGAAAGTGCCAATTTTCGGGCTTTGCGACCGACAAGACAAGGACAACCCGGCATCGACTACACTTGCCCCATGCACCGCCCCGTCTTCTACGTCTCCGACGGCACCGGCATCACTGCCGAAACCATCGGCCATTCCGTGCTGACCCAGTTCGACGGCATCGCCTTCGACACCGTGCGCATTCCCTTCGTCGACGACGAGGAAAAGGCTCACGGCGCCGCCGCGCGCATCCGCAACATCTACGCCACCGGCGGCGTGCGCCCGGTGGTTGTCAACACCGTGATCGATCCTGTGTTGTCGGAAATCCTCGCCACCAGCGGGGGCCTTATGCTGGACGTGTTCGCGCCGTTCATCGCACCACTGGAGCATGAACTCGGCGCCAAGCGCTCGCCGCGGGTGGGCAAGGCGCATGGGCTCACCGACTTCGCCGAATACGAATCGCGCATCAACGCGACCAACTATGCGCTCACCCACGACGACGGCATCGACGTGAACTATGCCGATTCCGATGTCATCCTGGTCGGCGTCTCGCGCGTCGGCAAGACGCCGACGTGCCTGTACATGGCGCTGCACTACGGCGTAAAGGCGGCGAACTATCCGCTGACCGAGGACGATCTGGACAAGCTCGAACTGCCCAGGCGCCTCGTTCCGTTCAAACAGCGGCTATACGGCCTGACCATCGATGCGCAACGCCTCGCCCAGGTGCGCGAAGCACGCAAGCCCGGCAGCCGTTACGCGAAGATCGAGCAATGCCGCAAGGACCTGGACCTGGCCGACAAACTCTTTCGCCGCGAGAACATCCCGGTGCAGAACACCACCCACACCTCGATCGAGGAAATCGCCAGCAAGATCCTCGCTCAGCTCGGTATCGAGAAACACATGTTCTAGTGCGCTGCCGCCGCGCCCGCATTCCCGAACGGCGGTTTTGCCAACCAGACGATCGGAATCATCAAGAAGAACAACAGGGCGCAAAGCAGGAACACGTCGTTGACGGCCAGGGTCAGCGCTTCGCGGGTGACGACGTTTTCGATCACTGCCCATGCCTTGGCCGCGCTCGCGCCCATCGCCTGCAAGTGGCCCAGGTAGGATTGCGTGGCCGGACTCGCGGCGCTCAGGTGCTCGGCCAGCACCGCATGGTGGTATTCGCCGCGGTGCTGCCACATTGTCACCGTGACGGCGGTTGAAAAGCTCGCCGCGATGGTGCGGAAGAAGTTCGCCAGGCCCGATGCGGAGGCGAGTTCCTCGGGTTTCAGGCCCGACACGATCACCTGGTTCAACGGCACGAAGAAGCAGGCGATGCCGATGCCCATGATGAAGCGCGGCACGACCAGCTGGCCGAACGCGGCATCGGTGGGAAAACTCGCGAACCACAGCGAGGTGCCGCCGAATACGATGAAGGCGAATGTGGTCACGGCACGCAGTTCGAGCCTCTGGATGTTCTTACCGATGATCGGCGAGACCAGGAAGGCGAGGATGCCGACCGGCGCGGTGGCGAGGCCGGCCCAGGTCGCGGTGTAGCCGAGGTCGATCTGCAGCCACAGCGGAAACACCACGTTGATGCCGAAGAAGCCGACCATGCCCATGGACAGTGCGGTGACGCCGACGGTGAAATTGCGTTTGCTGAACAGATGCAGGTCGACCACCGGGTGGCGCTCGGTCAATTCCCAGGCGACGAAGAACACGAGCGCGACCAGCGCGGTCAGGCCGAGCGTGAGGATCATCGGCGAGGAGAACCAGTCCTTGTCGTTGCCGTTGTCGAGCATGAATTGCAGGCAGCCGACGCCGAGGATGAGTAGGAACAAGCCGACCTTGTCGATCGGCGTCTTCACGATCTTCGATTCGCGGCCGCGCAGCAGGTTGAACGTGACGAT
>JAICYA010000105.1 GCA_025934455.1 Rudaea sp. | reverse complement strand
GCGTCCTTCCACACCACGGCGCCGCCCACCACGTCGGAATGGCCGTTGAGGTATTTCGTCGTCGAGTGCACGACTACATCCGCGCCGAGCGCGAGCGGTTGCTGCAATGCCGGCGACAGAAACGTGTTGTCGACCGCAACGATCGCACCGAACGCATGCGCGCTCGCGCACGTCGCCGCGATGTCGGTGATGCGCAGCAACGGATTGCTCGGCGTTTCGATCCAGACCAGTTTCGGTCGGCGCGCGAGCGCCGCGGTCAGCGCCGTGGAATCGGCGAAGTCGACGAACTCCACCGCATAAAGGCCACGCGCGGCCTGCGCCTTGAACAGGCGATAGCTGCCGCCATAGCAGTCGTGCGGCGCAACCAGCAGGTCACCGGGCTGCAACTGCGCCGTCAATAGTGCGATGGCCGCCATGCCGGACGCGGTCACCACGCCGCCGGCACCGCCTTCGAGTTCGGCGAGCGCGCCGGCCAGCGTGTCGCGCGTGGGATTGCCGGAGCGCGTGTAGTCGTAGCGGCGCTTTTGCGCGAATCCGGCAAAACTGTAGTTGCTCGAGAGGTAGAGGGGCGGCATCACCGCGCCGTGCGCGGCATCCGTATCGACGCCGACGCGCGCGGCGATGGTGGCGATGTGGCGGCTCATTCTCCTGCTCCCAGTGCAACGCGCAGGACTTCGGCAACAGCGGCCTCCTCCTTGAGGAACGCGTCGTGCCCGTGGCGCGAGGAAATCTCCACGAGACGGCAATGCGGCGCGCGCTGCATGAAGTCGCGCGTGAGCGACGGCGGCACGAGCTGATCCTCGGTTACCCCGAACAGCGTGGTCGGCACGCGAATCGTGGCCGGGTCGATGTCATGGGCGTCAAGCGATTCACCCAGGCAGCGGTAAGCGTCGGCGTTGAAGCGTTCGGCGAATCCGGCGCCGTGATGTGTCAGCCACGGCAGCACGCCATCCGTTGCGCCGAAGCGCGCTTCGAGTTGAGCCGCCGTGACATAACCCAGGATGGCGAGTTCGCGCGCCAGCGCCAGCGCAGGCCGTGAATCTTCACCAAGCTCCAGGATCGCGCGTTGCACATGTCGGAGGGCACGCGCGAACGCCGAGCTGCGGTGCGCAGCGCACAGCAGCACGAGGCGACGAAGACGCGCGCCGAGCAAGGCCGCCAGATGCTGCGCGACCGCCCCACCGTAGGACGCGCCGACCAGCAGGTGCACGCGGCGCACGCCAAGGCGGTTGATGAGCAGCAGCAAGGCGCGAGCCTGGTCGGCGCTTGAGACGCGCGCGCCCCGCGCCGGACTCGATGCGTCCGCGCCGCCAAGCCAGTCCACGGACAGCAGGCGGTATCGGCGCGCATCCAGCGCACGACCTTCGCCGCACTGGCTTTCCCACCAGCCGTCGCCGTCGGGAGAGCAGCAGCGCGCATGCGCGGAAATGCCGCCGAGCACGACGACGAGCGGCGCGCGTTCCGGTCCGGCGCATTGCCAGGCCAGCTGTGCGCGTTGCAGATGCCCGCCGGATTCGAGCCGGAATGGATCGGGCAAGGCCAGCACGCCACGCGTCCACTGGCACAAGGGCGGCGCGGATTCGGTTTGCGGGGTTGCGGACATGCGTCGCCCTCGGTCGAGTGACGCGCATCCTACCTTCCGCATTTATGGACGTCAAGACGTTTAGACGTCTATTCATGCATCAAGCCGGCTCCGCCACCGGCGCCGGCCGCCTGCGTACCGAGCCGACGAAGATGCCGAGCAGCGACAGGGCGAGGCCGATCCAGTCCAGCACGCTGGTCGTGCGCGCAAACAGGATCACGTCGAGCACGAACGACAACGCCGGCTGCAAAAGCAACAGCAACCCGACCAGCGAAGCGGGCAACTGCGGCATGGCGGTGGCGATCAGCACCCAGCCCAGCACCTGGCCGAACAGGCCGAGGCCGAGCAGCGCGGCCCAGGTTTCGCCGTCGGGAATCGCGAAACTGCCGTGTTCGGCCAGCACCGCGACGGCCAACATCGCCGCGCAGATCAAGCTGTTCAGACACAGCGCACGCATCGGCGTGAGGTTCGATCGCGTCAATTGCGCGCGGCGCAGGCTGAGCAGGTACACGGCGTAGGCGACGCCCGTGGAAAGACCGAGCCATACGCCGAGACGGAAGCGTGGCGTGAAGGAGTTCCAATCCACGCCGACCAGCAGCCAAAGCCCGATCAACGCCAGCACGAGGCCGAAGATGAAACGCGGACCCAGGCGCTCGCGAAAAAACAACACGCCGGCCAAAGCCATGATGAAAACCTGGAAATTCGCAACGAGTGTCGCGAGGCCGGGGCCGATGTACTCGATGCTGCGATGCCAGATGAACAGATCCGCGCCGAACGCGAACGCGGGCAGCACGAGCCACGCCCAGTCGCGCCATTCGATTCCCCGCCACTGCCCGCGGGCGAGCAACAAGACAAGCAACATCACGCCGCCGAAAGCCATGCGCCAGAAAGCGGATTCGGTGGGACCCACGTGCGCCCAGCGCACGAAAATGCTGGTCGTGCTGATCAGCGCGGCACCCGCGAACATGCGCCACAGCGCGGCGCGCGGAACCGCCGCCGTCACTTGGCCTGCTCGTGCAGCGGCGCGAGCGGCTCGTTCACGGTCGCAGCCAGCCAGTCGCGTAGCGCCGGCACGGCGAGGATCGCATCGGCATAGGTGCGCTCGACCGCATCGAGCGCGACGTCGTAGCTTTCGAAACGCAGCACGACCGGCGCGTACATCGCGTCGGCGATGCCGAACGCGCCGAACAGGAACGGCCCGCCCTTGCCATGACGCGCACGCGCTTCGCGCCAGATCGCCTTGACCCGCGCGATGTCGGCCTGCGCTTCGGCGCTGGTCGGATGGTTCTTCACGCGCTTGCGGCAGTTCATCGGCAATTCGTTGCGCAACGCCGCGAATCCCGAATGCATCTCGGCACTGATCGAACGCGCCAGCGCGCGCGCGGCCATGTCGGCCGGCCAGCCGCGGCCATCGAGCCAGCGCTCGTTCGCGTATTCGGCGATCGCCAGCGAATCCCACACGCGCACATCGCCGTCGTGCAGCACCGGCACGCGAGCGGTCGGCGAGTAGTCGCGGATGCGCGCATAGAATTCCGGCACATCCAGCGGCAACAGGATTTCATCGAACGCGATGCCGAACGCGTGCAACACGAGCCACGGGCGCAGCGACCAGGACGAGTAATTCTTGCTGCCAATGACGAGGACGGGATTCGTGGACATGTGGATTCCTATACGGGTTCCGGCAGCCAGCCGGTATCCAGGTCGGATTGCGGTTCGGCGCGGCGTTCGGCCAATTCGGCATCGATGCTTTGCGCGATCGCGCGCGCGCGCGGCCAGTCGATTTCGGCCACCATCACGTTGACCAGCGGCATCGGCGGCAACTCACCGATTGCGCCGGTCAGGTACTGGCCGCCGACGAAGGCGGGAATACCCTCGGCATCGAGCGCGTTCTTGACCAGATTCGCGTCGATGATGTTTGCGGCCCGATAGACGATTTGCATGCCAGTCACCCGCGCGGCGGCGTTGCAACGCACGCTACTGCTTTCCGCGGTTTCGGTAAAGCCGTCAGTGCCATGTCGACACGACGGAACGCGCCTTGGCCGACAAGGCAAACACTTCCAGGTCGCGATCGCGGTAGACCGCGGGCCCCAATTTCGCCTCGACCAGCGGCAGGCATCCGCGTACGTCCGGCCACTCCGGTGGCGGCACGTACACCGGCCATGCGTGCAGGTGCATGACCAGGAAATCGGCGCCTATCGATTCGCCGCGCAGGATCGCCGACAAATGCCGGACTTCGCGCAAGCGCATACCGCGGGTTTCCGGATACTGCCCATATGCCGGCGGCATGCCGCATTCCGGAGCAACCATGCCGATCAGGATGCGCTGGCGATGCCTGGCCTGATAGAGTTCTTGCGGGTCCTGGTCGCTGCGAACCGACCACGGCGCTTCGACCAGGGTCAGTGAAGCTGGCGGGAGTGCGGCGAGACGCCGATAGAATTCGGGTATCGGTCCAGCCGGAAGAGTCGTGCGGTAAGGATTGGATTCGGACGCATAGTCGTACTGGAAATACGGATGGCCCATGAGCTGGTTCGGCCAATACAGGTAGGCGGGCATCGGTCCGGCATAAAACAGCGCAGCGGCCGCAAAAACGACGATCGCCGCCTGCACCACCGAAGCGAGCCGCGACAACACCACGGCGACGCCTTCGGCAGCGAACAACAACACGAACGGCAGCGAGGGTTGCAGGTAGCGTGCAAGCGTACCCGGATTCTGCACCCATGCCGGGTGCGCGAGCAGGACGGCGCCCGCCGCCACGGCGACGATCGTGACGACGTACGCCACGAACTGTGCCTCGCGCCGCCACCATGACCACGCGCCGAGTCCGCTCAGGGCCAGCAAGATCGTGAAAGGCAGCGCCTGGTGCACGCCCAGCGCCAGCAGCGAAGCGCGGTATACGCTGTGAACCGTGACGTATCCGGTTCCCGATTTCGCCGCAAGCGCGCCCATGTCGTTGAGCAGTGGCGGCAACAACGCCGCTGCCAACGGCAGCGCGACGATCACCCCGAGCAACGACAACTGCGTCAGATCGCGCCACCGTTCGCGCCCGCGCAGCAGCCCTGCCACGGCGCAAAATACGAAAGGCATCACCAGGTACGGCAGCGTGATCAGGTGCAGCCAGCCGGCGAGGAAAGTGGCGAACACATACGTCGTCGCCCATTGCCGTTCACGCCTTTGCCACCACTCAAAAAAGGCGACGATGGCAACGAAGACGAGCAATGTCGTGATCGCGTAGGGCCGTGCCGTGCGGCTGTGGTAGACCATGATCGGCGAAATCGCCAACAGCACGCTCCACGTCGCCATCGTCGCGGCCGGCGCCCGCCGCCGTCGCATCAACCACGGTGCAACGGCGACCAACGCGATGCCGGACAACAACATCGGCAGGCGCATGCGCCACTCGCTCAAACCGCCATGCAGGGACAGGAAGCGATCGTAGAGCGTCAGCGGGATGCTGTAGTCGGCGACGCCAAAATGCGTGGCAATGCCGGCATAATCCGCATACAGCAATTTCTGGATGGCGTGCCATTCGTCGTCGATCAGGATTTGATCGCCGAATTGCCAACAGCGCAAGAACACGGCGGCGGCCCATGCCGCGGCGAATACAATCCACCATGCGACTGCAGGCGTCGCGGCCTTGCGCAAGTTGGCGATCAAGAATCGGCCTCCACTGCCGCCGTCAAACGCAGGCCCGCATCGGCGGAAAGAAATCGCGGCTTGGCGAGCTTCCACTTCCACAAGCGGAACACGATGCTCGTCTTCACCACACCCAAGCCATAGCGCAGCGAACGCGCGAAGCTGATCTGGCTCGCCTCCGGGAAGTAGCGCGTCGGACACGACACCTCGCCGATGCGCATGCCGAACGCCAGCGCCTGCACGAGCATCTGGTTGTCGAAAACGAAATCGTCGGAGTTCGCCGCCAGCGGCAGGGTTTCCAGCACGCGCCGGGAAAAAGCGCGATAGCCGGTGTGGTATTCGGACAACTTGGCGCCGACGAGCAGGTTCTGCGCGAACGTCAACGCACGATTGAATACGTATTTGTACAGCGGCATGCCGCCGGCAAGCGCGGTATTGCCGAGGATACGCGAGCCGAGCACCACGTCGTACACGCCCGACGCGATCATGCCCGCCATCGGCGTGATCAGACGCGGATCGTACTGGTAATCCGGATGCAGCATTACCACGATGTCCGCATCGGTTTGCAGCGCCAGCGCGTAGCACGTCTTCTGGTTGCCGCCGTAACCGCGATTGCGCGGATGGCGGTGGCTGCGGATGCCCAGGCGATCGGCCACGGCCAGGGTCGCGTCGTCGCTGGCATCGTCGACCAGCACGATGTCGTCGACGACGTCGTGCGGAATCGCCCGGAAACATTCCTCCAGGGTCTTCTCGGCCCGGTAGGCCGGCATGACGACGGCGATTTTCTTGTCGTGCAACATGCCGCGATTGTCCCATGCGCAAGCGCCGCAGACCAAGCCTGCCCTGCTAAACTTGGCGATCCGATTCGACTGCCTGCGCCATGACCGACACCAGCCCTGTCAGCCACAATTTCATCCGCCAGATCGTCCTCGACGAACGCGCTGCCGGCAAGCATGGCGGCCGCGTCGGCACGCGCTTTCCGCCGGAGCCGAACGGTTACCTGCACCTGGGCCACGCCAAGTCGATCTGTCTGAATTTCGGCATCGCGCGCGAGTTCGGCGGCAGCTGCAACCTGCGTTTCGACGACACCAATCCCGCGAAAGAGGACGTCGAATACGTCGAGTCGATCAAGGCCGACGTGCAATGGCTCGGCTTCGACTGGACGGAACTGCGCCACGCTTCGGACTACTTCGAGGTGTTCTATCGCTGCGCGGAAAAACTCATCCGCGACGGCAAGGCTTTCGTCTGCGATCTTTCGGCAGACGAAGTGCGCGAATATCGCGGCACGCTGACCGAACCCGGCCACAATTCGCCATACCGCGATCGCTCGATCAACGAGAATCTGGATCTGTTCCAGCGCATGCGCAAGGGCGAATTCGCCGACGGCGCCAGGACCGTGCGCGCGAAGATCGACATGGCCAGCGGCAACATCAACCTGCGCGATCCGGCCCTGTACCGCATCCGCAAGGTGCCGCACCAGAACACCGGCGACGCCTGGTGCATCTATCCGATGTACGACTACGCGCACTGCATCTCGGACGCGGTCGAAGGCATCACGCATTCGCTGTGCACGCTCGAATTCGAGGATCACCGTCCGCTGTACGACTGGTGCGTGCAGAATGTCGATCTCGCGCATCATCCGGAACTGATGGCGTCGCTGAACCTCCCCGGCACCCATC
>JAICYA010000168.1 GCA_025934455.1 Rudaea sp. | reverse complement strand
CGTGCTGTCCGTGTCCACCGCGATCGTCGCGCACACCTCGGGCGCCACGCACCTGTACGCATCGGCGCTGCTGTCGCTGATCCTCAAGGTCATCGTGCTGCCGTGGATCCTGCATCGCCTGATCGCGCGCTTGAACGTGCGCTGGGATACCGAAACGCAATTGAACATCCCGGCGACGATGCTGGTCGGCATCGTCATCGTCGTGTTCGCGTTCGCGCTCGCCCAGCCGATCGCGCAATTGTCCGCCACGGTGACGCGCAGCACGCTCGGCATCGCGCTCGCGGTGGTCCTGCTGTCGTTCCTGATGATGATCACGCGGCGCAAGGCGGTGTCGCAGGTGATCGGCTTCCTGGCCATGGAAAACGGCCTGTTCTTCGCCGCCACCAGCGCCACCTACGGCATGCCGATGGTGGTGGAACTGGGCGTCGCACTCGACGTGCTCGTCGGCACGCTGATCCTCGGCGTGTTCTTCTTCCAGATCCGCGAACAATTCGACAGCCTCGACCTGCACCACATCGAGCGGCTCAGGGAGGACTGATGGCGCTGCTCCTGTTGCTCGCAATTCCCCTCGTCGGCAGCTTCGCGCTCGCTGTGTTCGGCGCACGCCGCTGGGCCGCGGAACTCAACGCCGGGTTCAGCGTCGCCACGTTCGCGGCCGCCTGTGCACTTACCGCGCGGGTGATCGCCGAGGGCCCCCTGCTGGTGGCGCACGAACAGTTTTTCGTCGACCCGTTCAATGTGTTCCTGATCGCGCTGACCGCGTTCGTCGGCATGACCACGTCGCTGTTCTCGCGTCCGTACATGCGCGTGGAGGAGGCCCACGGCCGCGTCAACCGGCGTCGCCTGCGCCTGTACCACAGCATGTACCAGTTGTTCTGTTTCACGATGCTGGCGGCGCTATCGACAAATAATCTCGGCATCCTCTGGGTGGCAATGGAAGCGGCCACGCTGTCGACCGTGCTGCTCGTGTCGCTGTACCGCACCGCGGCGAGCATCGAGGCGGCATGGAAATACTTCATCCTGTGCGGAGTCGGCATCGCGCAGGCTCTGTTCGGCACGATCCTGCTGTACTTCGCCGCGGAAAAAATCCTCGGCGCCGAAGGCAGCACTGCGCTGCTGTGGACCCATCTCGACGCCGTCAAGGGCCAGCTCGAACCGACCGTACTCGGCCTCGCCTTCGTGTTCCTGCTCGTCGGCTACGGCACGAAAGCCGGACTCGCGCCGCTGCACAACTGGCTGCCGGACGCTCACGCGGAAGGCCCGACGCCGATCTCGGCGGTGCTGTCCGGACTGCTGCTCAACGTCGCCCTGTATGCGGTCGTGCGCTGCAAGATTCTGGTCGACGGCGCCACGCACAGCCCGTTCGCCGGCCACCTCATGATGGGATTCGGCCTGCTTTCGGTCGTGCTTTCCGCGTTCTTCCTCTGGCGCCAGCGCGATGTCAAGCGCCTGTTCGGTTATTCGTCGATCGAGCACATGGGCATCATCACGTTTGCGTTCGGCATGGGCGGCCCGATCGCGAACTTCGCCGCACTGCTGCACATGACCGTGCACTCGCTGACCAAGTCGGCGATCTTCTTCACCGTCGGCCACGCCGCCCAGAAGGCCGGCACTCAGGTGATGGACGACATCCGTGGCCTGATCGCGGTCAGCCCGACGATCGGCTGGGGCCTGATGCTCGGAACCCTGGCGATACTCGGCGTGCCGCCATTCGGCGTGTTCACGAGCGAATTCCTCGTCCTCGTCACAGCCATGCGCGAACATGCCTGGGCGACGCCGATCCTGCTGCTTGCGCTGGCGCTGGCATTCGCCGCCATCTTCCGACGCGTGCAGGCGATGGTCTTCGGCGATTCACAACTCAAGCCGCTGCCGCATTCCCCAGCGCTCCTGCCCGTGTTCGCGCATCTGCTGCTCGTGCTCATGCTCGGCGTCTATATCCCGCCGGCGCTTGCGGAGTGGTACCGGCTCGCGGCGAAATTGATCGGGTGATGCCGATGCCCCTCTCCGATCTCGTCTTCGACAAATTGCCCGGCGTGATCGCGGCGGAGCGCACGAGCGTCACCGCGACACGCCTGGTCGAGTTGTGCCGGCATGTGCGCGACAGCGGCGGCACCCTGGTGACGCTGTGGGGCGAGGACTTGCGCCGTGATGCCCAAGGCTTTCGCCTGTGCGTCGTCTTGCAGCACGACAACGGCCTGATGGTCGCCGAACTGGCACTGCCAGCTGTCGACCCGGTGTTCCCGAATCTCGCGGAAATCTTCCCGAGTGCAGCGCGCCTGCAGCGTGCCGTCCACGATCTGGTCGGACTGCGTGCGCTGGGTGGCGATGCGCGTCCCTGGTTGCGCCACGCTGCCTGGCCGGTCGACGTGTTTCCGCTGCGCCACGACGCGCCGGCAGCCGCAACCGACGCGGCGGACGAATACGCGTTCGTGCGCGTGGCAGGCGAAGGCGTGCACGAGATTCCGGTCGGCCCGGTCCACGCCGGCACCATCGAACCGGGGCATTTCCGCTTTTCGGTCGTCGGCGAGAAGGTGCTGCGCCTCGAAGAACGCCTGGGCTTTGCGCACAAGGGCATCGAGAAACGCGCCGAAGGGCTCGACGTCGCCAACGGCGCAAGGCTGGTCGCGCGCACCTCCGGCGACAGCGCAGCCGCGTATTCCTGGGCATACGCGATGGCGGTCGAGGCCGTTACCGGCACCTCGCCGCCGCCGCGCGCGCTGGCACTGCGCGGGCTGTTGCTCGAGCGCGAACGCATTGCCAACCACGTCGGCGACATCGGCGGGATCGCCAACGACGCCGGTTTCGCGTTCGGCCTCTCGCAGTGCTCGCGCCTGAAGGAAAACCTGCTGCGCGCGAACGCGCGCGTCTGGGGCCGGCGCTATCCACTGGATGCGATCGTTCCCGGCGGCGTGCGCGACGATGTGGACGCGGACGCCGTGCGCGTACTGCTGGCGGATCTCGCCGCGCTCGAAGCCGAACTGCTGCGCCTGCGCGAAATCTACGACAACCACGCCGGCCTGCAGGACCGCTTCATCGGCGCCGGGACCGTGAGTCCGGAACTTGCCGCGAAGCTCGGCATCGTCGGCTTGGCCGCACGCGCCAGCGGTCAGGCGCAGGATTGGCGCCAGACATTGCCGGTCGCCCCGTACGCGGCCGCTGCCATCGCCCCGGTCGTGCGTTCTACCGGCGACGTGGCCGCGCGCGTTGCCGTGCGCTTCGACGAGACGCTGGCCTCGATCGGCCTGTGCCGTGGTTGGCTTGCGAGGCTGCCGGAGGGGGAACTCGTCGCGCCGCTTGGCGCGGCGCGCGCCGGTGCGCTTGGCCTCGGCGGCGTCGAAGGATGGCGCGGGCCGGTACTCGTGGCCGTGCGCCTGGATGCGGGCGCACGCATCGCGCGCTGCCATCCGCACGATCCGTCGTGGCACAACTGGCCGGTGCTGGAACACGCGATCATCGACAACATCGTTCCGGACTTTCCGCTGATCAACAAATCGTTCAACCTGGCCTACAGCGGGCACGACCTGTGAGGAGCACATGACATGTGGCATCTTCTGCAACAGATCCGCAAGGTCGGCATCATCAGCGAACCTGCGCCCAGCGCGGATGCGGCCATGCTGCAGCGCGAGTTGCAGGAGCAGATCGCGCGGGTGTTCGGCCGCGCGCTCGCGATCCGGCAAGTCGATACCGGTTCATGCAACGGCTGCGAGTTGGAAATCCAGGCGTTGCACAACCCCTACTACAACCTCGAAGGCATGGGCATCCGTTTCGTCGCCAGTCCGCGCCATGCCGACGCACTACTCGTGACCGGCCCCGTGTCGCGGCACATGGCGCAGGCACTGCGCCGCACCTACGAGGCTACGCCGGAACCCAAGCTCGTGATCGCCGTCGGCGATTGCGGAATGTGCGGCGGCGTGTTCGGCGAAAGTTACGCCAGCCTCGGTGCCGTCGCCAACGTGATTCCGGTCGATGTCGCGATTCCAGGTTGCCCGCCGACACCGACCGCACTGCTGCAGGGCATACTTGCGGCGGTCGGCAAACGTGCCAAGGAACCCTGATTAACCTGCATCCGCTCGATGCTTTGCGTGCCGGCGGTGCTCGGAATCCTCATGTACGCAAAAGTACACTCCGGTTCCTGCGCTCCGGCGACACGCGAATCCTCATCGCTCGCGACGGTTACTCAGGGTTCCTAATTCCTGAGCGGAAACGCCTGCGCCGCGGGCGTGGCATCGCCGATCACGTCCACACCCTTGGGCGGCACGAAATGGAATGTGCCGTCCGGCAGTTTCGGATTGCGTTGCCAGTGCGAAAACGTGATCGTCGTGCGATTGCCGAGGGAATCTTCGAAATCCATGCGCGCGAGCCCCCTGGCGTCGAAACCGAGATCGCACCAGGCGAACTGCGGTTCCTTGTCCTTCGATTTCAGGCGTAGCCAGGCCATGCCGTCGCGGGCGCCCTGCTCGCTGGTCGAAAAATCACGATCCAGCTGCGACAGGTCGGTCAGCACCGTGAGGGGACTGTGCGCTTCCTCGGTGCCCTGCGCGCGCACAGTGACCTGTTCGAGGTCGGGATCGTAAACCCACACTTTCTCGCCGTCGGCGACGATGAACTGCTGGTACGGCTTGGCCACGTCCCAGCGGAACTGGCGTGGCGCCTTCAAGGCCAGCGTGCCGGAACTGCCCTTGCCGGCGGCGCCGTCCGGGTCGTGCACCTGCTGGGCGAAGTCGGCCGAAATCGAGGAAATGCCCTTGGCAAAGGCGTCTAGGCGCGCGCGTGCGGTGTCGGCAGCGCTGGCAACTGCGGTGGTCAACAAAAGCAGGATAAAAACGAAGATACGCATGGCAGGCAACTCGGTTTTCGAAGTGACGATCTTGCGGCGTCCACGCTGAACGCGCGCGTAGTCAGATTTCCGGCGGCGGCGGCGCCAGCACTTCGCGGTTACCGTTATGCTCGGGCGGGCTGACGATGCCGTCGGCCTCCATGCGCTCGATCAGGCGCGCGGCGCGGTTGTAGCCGATCTTCAGGCGCCGCTGCACGCCGGAAATCGAGGCGCGGCGTGATTCCGTGACGATGGCGACGGCCTTGTCGTACAGCTCGTCGTAGTCGCCCTCGCCGTCCTCGGCGTCTTCTGGCAGGCCCGACTCGCCGACCACGCGGCCGTCGCCGAGCGACTGCACGTCGCCGAACACGCCGTCGATGTATTCCGGCTTGCCCTGGCTGCGCAGGTGCCCGACGACCTTGTGCACCTCCTCGTCGCTGACGAACGCG
>JAICYA010000092.1 GCA_025934455.1 Rudaea sp. | reverse complement strand
GTAGGCGCCGCCGGCGGTACACGAGCCCATCACCACCGCGATCTGCGGAATCCCCAAGCCCGACATGCGCGCCTGGTTGTAGAAGATGCGGCCGAAATGCTCCTTATCCGGAAAGACCTCGTCCTGCATGGGCAGGAACGCGCCGCCCGAATCCACCAGGTAGATGCACGGCAGGCGGTTCTGTTCGGCCACTTCCTGCGCGCGCAGGTGCTTCTTTACCGTGATTGGAAAATAGGTGCCGCCTTTCACCGTGGCGTCGTTCGCGACGACGACGATTTCGCTGCCGTTGACGCGGCCGATGCCGGTGATGAGTCCGGCACCGGGCGCGGCGTCTTCGTACATGCCATGCGCGGCCAATGGCGAGAGTTCAAGGAACGGTGAACCCGGATCGAGCAGGGCGCGGATGCGTTCGCGTGGCAGCAGCTTGCCGCGGGCCGTGTGCTTTTCGCGGGCCTTGTCGCCGCCGCCGAGCGCGCTGCGCGCCAATTGTTTTTTCAGGTCCTCGACAGCCGCGCGCAGGTTTGCGGCATTGGCGGCAAACTCGGGCGAACGGGCGTCGATCTGCGATTCGATGATGGGCATGGGCACTCGGCACGATCAGGATCGGAACACAGCATAACGGTTTCGTCGTGTCGGCCCAAAAACAAACCGGCCGCACGAGGCGGCCGGTCTGGGTCTTGCGAAGGAACAGCGTGCGATCAGTGACCGCCGTTGTCGTCCTTCTTCGGCTCGGCGGCCGGCTGCGCACCCTGCGCGGCGGCCTTCACGTCCGCAGCGCCCTGTTTGGCGGTCGCGGCGGTGTCCTGCGCGCCGGCGGCAGCGGCCTGTCCAGAAGCGGCAGCGCCCTGCGCGGAGGCGGCGGCGCCGCTCATGTCGCCGGACTTGGCCTGTTCGGCAGCCTGCGTAGCCTGGCTGGCGGTTTGCTGTGCGGCAGCGGCGGTGGCTTGCGCCTTTTGCGCGGTCGCGGCAGCGGCTTCCTTCGCCTTGGCGGCTGCGTCCTGCGCGGCCTGTTGCGCATTGTCACCGCAAGCGCCCAGGGTCAGGGTCAGTGCGGCAGCGATGAATACGTGCTTGAGTTGCATGAGTGTCTCCCTTCAAGAATTTCGATTGGTTGGGAATGAACGGAAATACAGCGTCCGCCCACCGATGAAGTCGGTTTTTGGGCGTGTCGAGCTTACACCAATTCGATGGCGAGCGCGGTTGCCTCGCCGCCGCCGATGCACAGTGAAGCAACCCCGCGTTTGCCGCCGCGCGCCTTCAGCGCATTGAGCAGTGTCACGACCAGGCGCGCGCCAGAACAGCCGATCGGATGGCCCAGCGCACAGGCACCGCCGTTGACATTGAGCTTGGCATGGTCGATGCCCAGGTCCTTCATCGGCGCCATCGCAACCACTGCGAAAGCCTCGTTGACCTCGAACAGGTCCACGTCGGCGACTTTCCAGCCGGCTTTCTTCAGCACCTGCTCGATCGCGCCGACCGGCGCCGTGGTGAACCACTCCGGTTCCTGCGACTGGGTGGCGTGGGCGACGATGCGTGCCAGCGGCTTGATGCCCAACTTCTTTGCGGTGTCTTCGTCGAGCAGCACAGTCGCGGCGGCGCCGTCGGAAATGCTCGAAGAACTCGCGGCGGTCACAGTGCCGTCCTTGCGGAAGGCGGGTTTCAGCGTCGGCACCTTGGCAATGTCGGACTTGCCCGGCTGTTCGTCGGTGGCGTATTCCACCTCGCCTTTCTTGCCGGCGACTTTCACCGGCACGATTTCGGCGGCGAACGCGCCGGACGCAATCGCAGCCTGCGCGCGCTTGACCGACTCGATCGCGTAGGCGTCCTGCGCCTCGCGCGTGAAGCCGTATTTGTCCGCGCATTTTTCCGCGAACACGCCCATCGACTGGCCGTCGTAGGGATTGGTCAGGCCGTCCCACGCCATGTGGTCGACGAGCTTGGCGTCGCCGTAGCGCAGGCCGGTGCGCGCGGCGACCATGTGCGGTGCATTGGTCATCGACTCCATGCCGCCGGCGACGACGATCGTCGCGGAGCCCGCCTTGATCAGGTCGCTGCCGAGCATGATCGCCTTCATGCCCGAACCGCAGACCTTGTTGATCGTCGTGCATCCGATCGACTTCGGCAGGCCCGCTGCGAGCGATGCCTGGCGCGCCGGCGCCTGGCCGAGGTTGGCCGGCAACACGCAACCCATGATGACTTCGGAGACATCCGCAGGCGCAACTCCGGACTGATCCAGCGCGGCCTTGATCGCGGTCGCGCCGAGCGTGGTGGACGGCACGCCGGTGAACTGGCCGAGCATGGAACCGATGGCCGTGCGCTTGGCGCCGGCGATGACGACGGATGAGGACATGATGGGCTCCGCAGGAATCCGGGATGACTTCGGATTATAGGCCTGAACGTGCGATCAACCGAAGTTCTCGTCTAACTGTCGGTGAATTTCCGCTTCGATCATCGGTTTCATCGCACCGAGCAAAAATCCCAGTTCCGCATGCACGCGCAACTCGGTCTTGCCGACATGAATGCGTCCGTTCACGCCGCCTCGCGAAAAGAGCAGGGTGTCGCCCTCCCATTCGCTCGTGATCGCGAATTTCCTGCCGATGGCATTCGCGGTTTTTTCCACGGCCGTCCTGGCGGCTTTGAGCGATTTGCCGTGCTTGCGGCGGATATCGATTTGCGACATGGGATCCGGGATTTTGTGGGTGCGGGCAGGCGCCGCGCTTTTGCTATGATGCCGCAAAATCCGCTGGCGGGGGAAAGCGTGCGTGCCTTGCTGATTCTTGTGCTGCTGTTGCCGGGTCTGACGTTGCCAGGTCTGTTGTGCGCGGCCAGCATCCAGGGCCGCCTGTCGCTGACGGTCGATGGCAAGGCGCTGCGCAACGAAGAGGCGCAGGACGCGATCGTGTATTTCCGTCCGAAGGTTCCCGAGCACGTCCTGCCGGCGCACGAAACCTACACGATGAGCACGTTGCGCAAGCAATTCACGCCGCGCACCCTGGCCATCACCGTTGGCAGCAAGGTGCGCTTCCCGAACGACGATCCGATCCTGCACAACGCGTTTTCGCTGTCGAAAGACAATGCCTTCGATGTCGGTCTGTACGCGGAAGGCGAAGGCAAGACGGTGACGTTCTCGCATGTGGGCTACGTGCGCGTGTACTGCAATGTGCATCATTCCATGGTCGGCAACATCCTCGTGCTGGATACGCCGTACTTCACCCATCCGGACGCCAGCGGCGCATTCCGCCTCGATGGCGTGCCGGCGGTGGAGGGCGATCTGGTGATCTGGCACGAACGCGCGACCGCATGGCACGAGGTGGTGACGCCCGGCGCAGACAAGTCGCTCGATGTGCGTCTGGAGCTGACCCAGCGGCGCATTCCCGCGCACATGAACAAGTTCGGCAAACCCTATGGCCGCGACAACAGTTCCGGATACTGAACCAGCGGCGGGCAAGGGCTTTTCGCTGCCACTGGCGATCAAGTTCTTTCTCGGCTCGGCCTTACTCATTGCGCTGGCCGTCGGCGCGGCGGTGATCGTCACCTATGTCAAGGGCGATTCGATCGCGCGCGCGGCGGTGCACGATGTCCTGACCACCAGCGGCGCCGTGCAAAAGGAATTCGAGCAGAGCCGCCTGCAGGAATTGCAGTTGAAGGTGCAGTTGATCGCGGCCGATCCGAGTACCGCGCGCTACGTTTCGCAGGCATCCGGAACCACCGACAACCTGCCGGGCCTGTCGGAGAACAGCGAGGTCGACACCAAGTCCATCCCGGACCTGCTGCGCGAACGCCAGGGCCAGTTCACGTTTGATCTGGGCGTGGTGCTCGACGCCAAGGGCAACGTGCTCGGCCGCAGCGACCAGACCGAAGCGTTCCAGGAATCGCTGGCCCAGGACCCGCTGGTCAAGCCGGCGATCGCGAACGCGGAACCCTACAGCGGCTACTGGCGCTACGGCGACAAGCTTTACCAGGCGGCGATCATGCCGCTGGCACAGGACCAGAACCTGGTCGGATTCCTGCTCCTGGCGCAAAGCGTCAACGACGAATTGTGCCGGCAGGTGGCCAAGGTCAGCGGCGCGCAGATCGCGTTCTGGCTGCCGGTGGACAAGCATCTGGAACTGGTCGCCAGCTCGCTGGACGACAGCGAACGCACGGCGCTGCGCACGGCGATGGCCGCGCAACCGGCTGAGGTGACGTCCGCCGCAGCGAACGGACACGCAGTACCGCGCCTGCAGTTGCGTTTCGCCCGGCAGGAGTGGGGCGCGCAGCTACTGCCTACGGCGAGCGAAGGCGTCGGACGCCTCGGTGCGGTGATGGCGCTGACTTCCACGGACAAGGTCGTCGCCAGTTACCGCGACATCCTCAACTGGGTGGTGATCGGCGGCTTGACGTCCATGCTGCTCGCGCTGGTGCTGTCCTACCTGTTCGCCAAGCGCATCCTGCGCCCGGTGCGCACGATGGCGCTTGCCGCCGAACAGGCCGTCGCCGGCAATTACCAGACGCGCATCGGCGTGACCGGCAGCGACGAACTGGCGCGCCTGTCGCACGCCTTCGACCATCTGTTGTCGGACCTGCGCGAAAAAAGCGATATCGAAGGCTATGTCGGCAACCTGTCGCGCTTCCTGCCCGATCCGGCACGCGAGACCGCACTCGTCTCCCCGCCGAAAATTCCCTCGGTCTCGGACCCCTTCGTTGCTGACGGCGTGCCGACCCTCGTCCCCGTATCGAAACCGCATAGCCGCCCATCCGGTGTGCGTGCCATGGCGCTCGACACCGGCGCGGTGGTCGGTGGACGCTACCGCATCCTGGCGCAGCTCGGCGCCGGCGGCATGGGCATCGTCTACAAGGCGCACGACCTGGAACTCGACGATGTCGTCGCCTTGAAGATGCTGCGCCCCTCGGCACTGGTGGATGGCGACCAACTCGAGCGGCTCAAGAGCGAAATCAAGCTCGCGCGCAAGATCACGCATCCGAATGTGCTGCGCACCTTCGATTTCGGCGAGGTCGACGGCCAGCCGTTCATCTCGATGGAATACGTGCGCGGCCTGACCTTGCGCTATCTGCTCAACGAGACGCGCCGGATTCCCTACACCGCCGGCCTGCGGATCGCACGCCAGCTTTGCGCGGGTCTTGCCGCGGCGCACGAGGTCGGCGTCCTGCACCGCGACATCAAGCCGGAAAACCTGATCCTGGAACAGAACGGCAACGCCAAGCTGATGGACTTCGGCATCGCCCGGCCGATCCGGCGCAGCGGTCCAGGGCACACCGAACAGGGGAGTTTCGTCGGCACGCCGAACTATTCGCCGCCCGAACAACTCGCGGGCGAGGAAGTCGATCAACGCGCCGACATCTATTCCAGTGGCGTGCTGATGTGCGAGATGTTTTGCGGCAAGCTGCCGTTCTCCGGCAGCAACACGATGGAAATCTACATCGCCCAGACCCAGCAGGAACCGATCAAGCCGTCCGCCTACTGGGCGGAGATTCCGCCGCCGATGGAGGCCATCATCCTGCGCTGCCTGAAACGCCTGCCGCAGGACCGCTTCGCCTCGGCGGCGGAGTTGGCACAGGCTTTGGTGCAGCTGCGTGGCTGATTTTTCATTGGCTTGTGATGTATTTTTAAGGTAAATTCGCCCATAGAAGCCATGCGACCGGGGAGGCCATGCGCACATCGCGGATTCTTGGTTGCCTGATCGCCCTGCTGCCGGCCGCAGCGGCATTGGCGGACGAGCCGCTCGTGCTGCCGACGCCGGAACAAGCGCCTTCCGCGTGGTCGTGGTTCGGCGACGTGTTGTTGCGCGAGGATCGGGTGCGCGACATTCCGCGCATCTACGAGCCGAATATCCAGCGCGTGTTTGGCCGCGGCCGCTTCGGCGTGCTCTACGATCCGATCCCGGAACTGGAAATCGGTGCGGCGATCAAGCTCGCGGCAGCGAGCAACGACAACAGAGAGGACCGTGCCTACAACCTCAACGAGCGCAGCAACGACATTGCGATCGACCAGTTGTTCGTACTCTGGCGCCCGAGCGGAAACACGTCCCTGCTCGCCGGCAAATCGGTGTTTCCGCTAGAATTGAGTCCGATGCTGTGGGACGAGGATTTGCGTCCGGTCGGCGTAAGCGCGCAGACGTCCGTCGCGGTCAGCGACTTCGACCGCCTGAGTCTGGTCGCGGGCTACTTCAACGGCAATCTGCCTTACGGCGACGATTCGCGGATCGGCGCGGTGCAGGGCGCGTGGCGCTGGCACGAGGGCGAACCGACGAGCGCGGCTTTCCTCGTCTCGTATCTGGATTTCTCCAACCTGCGCACGTTGACCTTGCAGGGACTCGCGCGCAGCAACGTGCGTACCGGCGACGCCCTGCTCAGCGACTATCGCCTTCTCGACGCGCAAATCGTCGGTCGCTGGCATTTGGGCAACTGGCCGCTGGAAGCGCGCCTGGATATGGTGCGCAATCTCGGCGCCGACCAGGATCGTGACGGCGAGCGTTTCAGTGTAGTGCTTGGCGACCGCCGTCTGCCGCGGGGCTGGGAATTCGGCCTGGCCGATCAGCGCATCCAGCGCGACGCGGTAATGGCTGCGTTCAATTCCGACGAGTGGTGGTTCCACAGTTGGGCGCACGGCATCATGCCCTGGATCGGCTACGGTTTCGATGCGACCTGGAACATGCGTCTGGCCTACTTCCACGAACAGTTGGATGTGGCGCCCCGGCATACCGACACGCTGCTGGTGGACCTCGGTGCGCGCTGGTAGCTCGCCCCGGCTATGCTACAGTGACCTGCCTGCAAGGTGACGGCGATCGCCATGCGTTTGTGCTTTCCGAACAACGAACATCCGGATGTGCTGATCGCTCCAGGCGATACCGCCATCGGCTCGGCGTCCGACAACGCGATCGTGCTGACCGCGCCGGGCATCGCCCCGCATCATGCGCGGCTGAGCGTGAGCGAGCGCAGCACGGTACTCGCCGCTGGTGAAGGCGGCGCCCGCATCCACGTCAATGCGCGGCCGGTCGTCGAGAAGGCGATCCTGCGCCTGGGGGACGTGGTCAGCCTCGACACGACCAAATTCACGCTCAAGCCCGATCGCGACGACAGCATCAGCGCCGACGTTCCCGGCCATGTCACGCCGCCGCCCGCCACCCCCGTGGATGCGGCCGATACCGCGACGCGGGTGCGGCAATTGCCGGCGCGCGTCGTGCTG
>JAICYA010000256.1 GCA_025934455.1 Rudaea sp. | reverse complement strand
GCAGCGCTTCGGCGAAACGGATGTCGTCCGGTTTCGCGACGGGGCCGATTTCCTTGCCGACATGGTTGCGCAATTCGTCCCGCAAGGCTTTGTCCGCCTTCACGCCGCTCTTCACGGTCACGAACGCCACCAACGCCTGTCCTTTCAAATCATCGGGACGACCGACCACTGCCGCTTCGGCGACCTTGTGGTTGCTCACGAGCGCGCTTTCGACTTCCGCGGTGCCGATGCGATGACCGGAAACATTGATGACGTCGTCCACGCGGCCGGTGATCCACCAGTCGCCATCGGCATCGCGGCGCGCGCCATCGCCGGTGCAGTACACGCCCGGGTACATCTTGAAATAGGTTTCAATGAAGCGTTGATGGTCGCCGTACACTGTGCGCATCTGTCCCGGCCAGGAATCGGTGATCACCAGATTGCCGGAACCCTCGCCTTCGATACGCTTGCCATCCGCATCCACCAGCGCCGGCTGTATTCCGAAGAACGGCTTCATCGCGGAACCAGGCTTCATCTCGGTCGCGCCCGGCAAGGGCGTGATCAGGATGCCGCCGGTCTCGGTCTGCCACCAGGTATCCACGATCGGGCAGCGCGCGTCGCCGATCACGTTGAAATACCACTGCCACGCTTCCGGATTGATCGGCTCGCCGACCGTGCCGAGCACGCGCAACGATTCGCGCGAGGTGCGCTTTACCGGCGCATCGCCCTCGCGCATCAGCGCGCGGATCGCGGTGGGCGCGGTGTAGAGCAGCGTGACCTGGTGCTTGTCGCAGACCTGCCAGATGCGCGAGGCATCCGGCCAGTTCGGCACGCCCTCGAACATCAGCGTGGTCGCGCCGTTGGCGAGCGGTCCGTAAACGACGTAGCTATGGCCGGTTACCCAGCCGACGTCGGCTGTGCACCAGTAGACGTCGTCTTCGCGGAGGTCGAACACCACTTCATGCGTGTAGCTGGTATAGACGAGATAACCGCCGCTGGTGTGCAGCACGCCCTTCGGCTTGCCGGTGGAACCCGACGTGTAGAGGATGAACAGCGGATCCTCCGCATTCATCGGCTCGGGTTCGCATGTGGCCGATTGGCCTTCGACCAGCGTGTGCCACCAGCGGTCGCGCGGCGACTGCATCGGCACCGCACCACCCGTGCGGCGCACCACCACGACGGTTTCCACGCTGCTGGTACCGGGGCGCGTCAGCGCTTCATCCACATTGAGCTTCAGCGGAATCAGCTTGCCGGCGCGCACGCCTTCGTCGGCGGTGATCACCAGCCTGCATTGCGAATCGCCGATGCGGCCGGCGAGCGAGTCGGGCGAGAAGCCGCCGAACACCACCGAGTGCACCGCGCCGATGCGCGCGCAGGCCAACATCGCGACCGCGGCTTCCGGGATCATGGGCATGTAGATCGCCACGCGATCGCCCTTGCTTATCCCGAGATTGCGCAGCGCATTGCCGAAGCCGCAGACCATGGCGTGCAGTTCGCGATAGCTGATCGCGCGTGACTCGGAAGGATCGTCGCCCTCGAAGAGGATCGCGGTCTTGTTACCGCGCGTGGCCAGATGCCGGTCGAGGCAATTGACGGAAATGTTCAGGACGCCGTCTTCGTACCAGCGAATGTGCAGGTCCTTCGCGTCGAAGGACACATCCTTGATCTTCGTCGGCGGCTTGATCCAGTCCAGCCGCGGCGCGACGGTTTTCCAGAAGGCTTCCGGATCGCGTACGGATTCGGCATACAGCCGCTGATACTGCTCACGCGTGACGCGCGGCGGGTCCGCGAACGCGGACGGCACGGAATGAATCGCGCTCATGACAGCCTCCCTGCAAAGTCGAACCCTTTGAGGGTAGCAAAGCTGCTGCTTGCGCGCAGGGAGGACGCGAGCTTACTGGGGCGTGGGCGGTGGCAGGCGGCCGGAATTCGCGTCGGGAGAAGACGGCTTGAGCGTGGCCTTGAGCGCGTCGACTTCGCCGGGACTCATGTATTCCGAGCGCGAGTTCGCCTGGATATGCACATCGATGAAGGCAAGCGCCGCGCCGACCCCGCAGGACAGGCCGAGGAAGATGCCGAAAGCCAGCAAACCAGGGGAATGGGTCGAGAGGGCGATCAGGAAGCCCAAAATGGCAATGATGGTCAGGATCCAGCGCATACGGACCTCGTACAAGTCGGTTCCATAATTCGGGCGGCAGCATAGCGCAGCGGCCGGCGGCCGCATGCCACATTGTTGGCAAATCGGATGTCGCGCCCGCCGAGACGCTCGCCGCGCAGAGTGAGCCCATGTCCGCGCAAGATCTCCCTCCACGATCGCCGAAAAAGATCTTCAAGGGCCGTGGCTCGCTCAGCAACCCGGAAGGGCGCTTCGAGAAGACGGTGCATCGGAACGAGGACGACGGTTGGGCGCGCGAGGAAGAGGACGCGCCCAGACCGGCGACCCACGTGCGGATCGAGCAGGCGCGCTCGATCATCAGCCGCAACGACTCGCCGGACGTGCCGTTTGAGCAATCCATCAACCCGTATCGCGGTTGCGAACACGGCTGCATTTATTGCTTCGCGCGGCCTTCGCACGCGTACCTCAATCTTTCGCCCGGGCTGGACTTCGAGACCCGGCTGTTCGCCAAGGCGAATGCGGCCGAGTTGTTGCGCAAGGAACTGGCGCGGCCCGGCTATTGCTGCTCGCCGATCAACCTCGGCGCCAATACCGACCCATATCAGCCGGTCGAGCGCGAACACCGGATCACGCGTTCCATTCTCGAAGTGCTGCTGGAGACGCGGCACCCGTGCACGATCGTCAGCAAGAACGCGCTGGTGGAGCGCGACCTCGACCTGCTGGTGCCGATGGCGCAGGAACACCTGGTGCATGTGTTCATCTCCTGTGCGCATCTGGACAACCGACTGGCGGCGAAACTCGAGCCGCGCGCCTCGGCGCCGCACCGGCGCATCCAGACGATCAAGAACCTGAGCGAAGCGGGCGTGCCCTGCGGCGTGCTGGTGGCGCCGATCATCCCGGCCTTGAACGACCGCGACATGGAACACGTGCTGCAGGCCGCGGCCGAAGCCGGCGCCAAGGTCGCCGGCTACACGACGCTGCGTCTGCCGCATGAGCTCAAGCAACTGTTTCGCGAGTGGCTGGCTGCGCACGTGCCGCAACGCGCCGAGCACGTCATGAGCCTGGTGCAGCAGATGAACGGCGGTCGCGATTACGATTCGGATTTCCGCACGCGCATGCACGGTCAGGGCGCCTTCGCGCAACTGATCGCGCGCCGGTTCGAAGTGGCGTGCGCCAAGTACGGCTACGAACATCGCGGCGGTGTGCGTCTGGACACCTCGCGTTTCGCGCCCCCGCGCGCGCCGTCACCGCAGGCGGAGCTGTTCTGATAGCAATAGATGAAATCTATCGAATTCATCCAAACGATTCATTTCAATGCGCAGTCAATGCGCTCTAGGCTGGACCGAACCGAAGATCAGGAGAACAGCCATGGCCATTGATATCGGCATCGCAAAAAAGGATCGCGAAGCGGTGGCGCGCCATCTTTCCAAGCTGCTGGCCGACACGTATTCGCTTTATCTCAAGACCCACAGTTTCCACTGGAACGTCACGGGCCCGCACTTCAACAGCCTGCACGCGATGTTCGAGGAGCAGTACAACGCGTTGTGGACGGCCGCCGACGAAATCGCCGAGCGCATCCGCACGCTGGACGTGTACGCACCCGGCT
>JAICYA010000280.1 GCA_025934455.1 Rudaea sp. | reverse complement strand
GCCGAGGCGCTCGGCATCAATCGCGCCACTTTGCGCAAGAAGTTGCTTGCGCACGGACTGGCCTGAGCCGCCCGTGGCTGGCGCAGGCACCCTTCCCGCGTCGGTTTCCGCCGTAATCCCGATTCGTCGCGCGCTGCTGAGCGTTTCCGACAAGACCGGGCTGGCGGATCTCGGGCGCGCCTTGCACGCGCTGGGCGTCGAGCTGATTTCCACTGGCGGCAGCGCGCACGCGTTGCGCGAAGCGGGGGTGCCGGTGCGCGATGTCAGCGACATCACCGGTTTCCCGGAAATCATGGATGGCCGCGTCAAGACCCTCCATCCGAAAATCCACGGCGGTCTGCTCGGCCGGCGCGAACGGGACGAAGCGGTGATGCGCGAACACGAGATCGCGCCGATCGACCTGCTGGTGGTGAATCTCTACCCGTTCGCGCAAACGGTCGCACGCGAAGACTGCACCTACGAGCAGGGCGTGGAGAACATTGATATCGGCGGCCCGGCAATGCTGCGCGCCGCAGCCAAGAATCACGAACGCGTCACCGTGGTGTGCGATCCGGCTGATTACGCCGACCTGATCGAAACCCTGCACCGCGACGGCGGCAGCACGCCAGAATTGCGCAAGCGCCTCGCCGCGGCGGCCTTCGCGCACACCGCGCGCTACGACGGCATGATTGCCGACTGGTTGTCTGCACGTCTGGAAGGCGAGCGGGCGCACGCCTTCGCGCCGACGCTGCATGTCTCGTTGCGGCGCGCGCGCGAACTGCGCTACGGCGAAAATCCCCACCAGGGCGCGGCACTGTACGTTGACGAGCGCGCACCCAATGGCAGCGTGGCTGGAGCGCGCGTGCTCGCCGGCAAGGAACTTTCCCTCAACAATCTGGCCGACGCCGACACCGCGCTGGAATGCGTGAAGGCGTTCGGCAAGACGCCGGCCTGCGTGATCGTCAAACATGCCAATCCTTGCGGCGTGGCGCTCGCGGACGATGCAATCACCGCCTACGAACGCGCTTACGCCGGCGATCCGGTGTCCGCGTTCGGCGGCATCATCGCCTTCAACCGCACGCTTGACGGGGACACCGTGCGAGCGATCCTCGCCAGACAATTCGTCGAGGTGCTGGTAGCGCCGGAGTTCGACGCCGATGCGCTGGATGCGTTGGCGAAGAAACCCAACGTGCGCGCACTCGCGACCGGCGCCTGGCCGGAAACGGCGC
The DNA here is from genome assembly GCA_025934455.1 of Rudaea sp. Next base: position 2,277 of record JAICYA010000280.1, on the reverse strand, counting down.
CGCTCACGCGTGAATGGCGACCGATCGCCGGCGGCGTGCTGGTGCAGGATTCCGATCGCGACACGTTGTTGCTGTCGGATCTGAAAGTGGTGAGCAAGCGCGTACCGAATGCGGCGCAATTGCACGACCTGCTGTTTGCCTGGCACGTGGCGATGTTCGTGAAGTCCAATGCAATCGTCTATGCGCGCGAGGGCCGCACCATCGGCATCGGCGCCGGCCAGATGAGCCGCGTGGTCAGCGCGCAGATCGCCGCGATCAAGGCGGAGCAAGTTGATCTTGCCGTGACCGGCAGCGTGATGGCCTCGGACGCGTTCTTTCCGTTCCGCGATGGCATCGATGCTGCCGCTCAGGCCGGCGTGCGCGCGGTGATCCAGCCGGGCGGTTCGATGCGCGATGCGGAAGTGATCGCTGCGGCCGACGAGCACGATCTGGCGATGGTGTTTACCAACATCCGCCATTTCCGCCACTGATGTGGGAGCCGGTTTGCCGACGATCGGCGCGAAGCGCCGTTGTCGCGCGCAAGCGCGCTCCTACAACATCTGCGACTCACTAGCCTCCGTCCGAGCCCGCAGGCTTCGGCGGCGCGCCCCACTGATAGATCGTGTAGTACACCGGATCCACCGGGCCCATGCGTGGATCGCGGATCAGTTTGCCGGTGCCGCCATTGACCATGAAGGTTTGGGTCACGCCATTTTTTGGCGTGATGCGCACCATGTACAACGTCGCGCCGCGCCGGTACTCCTCGACGCTATCGCCGTTGGGTTCGGTATGCACCGCCACGGTGGGTGCTTCTTCGCCGTTGGCTGCGCGCAGCGAAGGCGTCTCCGAGGGCGGAATGCTGCTGCTCGGCAGCGGAATCGAGGACGGCTGCACGCCCGGGTCGTTCATGTCCGGCGGCGGCAAGCCGGAGCCGGGCGGTGGCGGCGCAGATTGCGCAGTCGCCAGCACCTGGGATTGCTGCGCGGAAGCGGCCAGCGGCAGTGCCGCGAACAGGATCAGGACAAGGGCCAATGCGCGTGCCATGACAATGCTTCCGGTGTGGGGCATATCAGGATACACCGCGCGCGTGAGCGCCGCGCAGCCTGGTGACGCATGAGAGAATCCGCCGATGCCGAAACTCGTTCTGATCGATGGCTCCAGCTATCTCTACCGCGCGTTTCACGCGCTGCCGCCGCTGACCAACCCCGCCGGCGAGCCCACCGGTGCGCTGTTCGGCGTGGTCAACATGCTGCGTGCGACGTTGAATGCGAAGCCCGACTATGTGGCGTTCGTGCAGGACGCGTCCGGCCCCACTTTCCGCGACGCCCTGTACGCCGAATACAAGGCCAATCGCGCGCCGATGCCGGACGATTTGCGTGCGCAGGTCGAGCCGATGTTGAAGATCGTGCGCGCGCTGGGGTTGCCGATCCTGCGCGTGCAGGGCGTGGAGGCGGACGACGTGATCGGCACGCTCGCGCATCAGGCTGCCGCGCAGGAGATTGACGTCACGATTTCAACCGGCGACAAGGATTTCGCGCAACTGGTCGGGCCGCGCATCACGCTGGTCAACACCATGTCCGGCAGCGTGCTCGATCGCAACGGCGTGATCGAAAAATTCGGCGTGCCCCCTGAACGCGTGATCGACCTGCTGGCGCTGATGGGCGACACGATAGACAACATTCCCGGGGTTCCGAAGTGCGGTCCGAAGACCGCCGCAAAATGGATCGGCCAGTATGGCGATCTGGAGGGCGTGATCGCGCACGCCGACGAGGTCCCCGGCAAGATCGGCGAGAACTTGCGGGCGGCATTGCCGCAACTGCCGCTGTCACGGCAACTCGCCACCATAAAGATGGATTGCGAACTGGAAGTCGGCCCGACCGATCTCGCCTTGCGCGCACCCGACACCGATGCGCTGCGCCAGCTATACACCCGCTATGCGTTTACGCAGGCATTGAAGGAACTCGAAAAGGGCTCAGGTTCATTTTCGGATACGACACCCGCGTCAGTGCCGGACACCGGCGCCAAAGTGAACCTGACCCCTTTTCAAACAACCCCTTTTCAAACGCCCGGCTCGTACGAACTCGTCACTACGCGCGTGCAACTGGATGCCTGGATCGAGAAGCTGAGCCGCGCGGAGCTGATCGCCTTCGACACCGAAACCACGTCGCTCGATGCGATGAACGCGCATCTGGTCGGATTGTCGTTTGCAGTCGAAGCCAACCGCGCCTGCTACATCCCGGTCGGCCACGACTATCCCGGCGCACCCGCGCAACTGCCGCGCGAGGAAGTGCTCGCTGC
>JAICYA010000137.1 GCA_025934455.1 Rudaea sp. | reverse complement strand
CCGCGCACAAGGTTGCGCCGGCGTTGGCAGTCGGCTGTCCGTTCGTGCTCAAGCCGGCAAGCCGCACGCCGATCGGCGCACTGATCATTGGTGAGGTATTGGCCGAAACCGATCTGCCCGAGGGCGCGTTCTCCATCCTGCCCGCGCACCGCGACGGCGCGGACCTGTTCACCACCGACGAGCGCTTCAAGCTGCTTTCGTTCACCGGCTCGCCGGCCGTGGGTTGGGATTTGAAGGCGCGCGCGGGCAAGAAGAAGGTCGTGCTCGAACTCGGCGGGAATGCCGCGTGTATCGTCGATGCCGATCAGGCCGAACGTCTGGATTTCGTCGTCGAGCGCATGGTCTTCGGCGCGTTCTATCAAAGCGGACAAAGCTGCATCGGCGTGCAGCGCATCCTGGTGCAAGAAAGCTTCTACGAGCGCTTCCGCGATGCCTTCGTCGCGGCGACCAAGAAACTCGTGGCCGGCGATCCCAAGGACGAAAAGACCTTCATCGGCCCGATGATCGACGAAAAGGAAGCCGCACGCCTCGACGGCTGGATCCAGGAGGCCGTGAAGGCCGGCGCGAAAATCCTGTGCGGTGGCAAGCGCAGCGGCGCCATGCTCGAAGCCACGGTACTGGAAAACGTCGATCCGAAACAGAAAGTCAGTTGCATGGAAGCGTTCGGGCCGGTCGCGCTGCTGCAAAAGTACCGCGATTTCGACGACGCCATCCGCATCGTCAACGATTCCGAGTTCGGCCTGCAGGCCGGCGTGTTCACCTTCGACGTGCGCAAGGCGATGCGTGCCTGGGATGAACTCGACGTCGGCGGCGTGGTGATCGGCGATGTCCCCTCCTTCAGAGTCGACAATATGCCCTACGGCGGGGTCAAGGATTCGGGCCTTGGCCGCGAAGGCATCCGCTACGCGATCGAAGACATGACCGAGATCCGTTTAATGGTGATGCGGGATCCCTGACCCCGGGTCGCCCATCCGTCCGTTTCACGCCTGTCTGAAATCCCGTAACCTTCGCGCATGGACGCGGCGTATCCGGACGAAAAGCTGATGCAGGCCTATGCGCGCGGCGACATGCGCGCCTTCGATACGCTCTATGCACGCAGCCGCGGCATGCTGTACCGCTACATCCTGCGCAGCGTCGCCGACCGCGCGGTGGCCGACGAATTGTTCCAGGAAACCTGGAGCCGGCTGATTGCCGCACGCGAACGTTATCGCGTCGAAGCGAAGTTCACGACCTGGCTGCTGCAGATCGCGCACAATCTCGTCGTGGATCACTTCCGCCGCAGTCGTCCGCAAGCCGGCGCGGAGGAAACCGAAACGGTGATGCGCGAACTCGATGCGCCCGAATCGGATCGTCCCGAGAATGCGCTGAACGATTTCGAGGAACGCCGGCGCCTGCAGATGGTGCTGGATGCCCTGCCCGCCGAGCAACGCGAAGCCTTCGTGCTGCGCATGGAATCCGGACTTGGCCTGGCCGAAATCGCGCAACTGACCGGTGCCGGGCAGGAAACCGTGAAATCGCGTCTGCGCTATGCGTTTGCAAAAATACGAGAGAGGCTCGCGGAATGAGCGGCAGCAACGAAAAATTCGAGCGCGACTTCGAGTCGTTCCTGAGCGACGACGACTCGCGGCTGGCTGCGCTCTACCGCAATCTGCCGCAGGCCGAACCCGATGCGCAGCTCGACGCTGCCGTGCGCGCGCAGGCGCAACGTGCCGTCGCCGCTGTTAAAGCGTCCGCTCGCACACCGGCTCGCGGACGCTGGCTGCCGGCGCTCAGCGCCGCCGCCGTGGTCGCGGTGGCGGCTGGCATCGCTTTCCAGCTCGGACCGCAGCTATGGCAACGGCCAGCTAACCGGCCAGAAGTCGAAAGCGCGGCCGCTCCGGCCGCACCGCAACCGGCCGAAACGACGTCAAGCATGCGCAAAGCCGCCGCTCCCGCAGCGACAGCGGCGCCCGTGGCGCAGGCTCCCGCCGCGGCAATGCAAAAAGTGGAAAATGCCGCATCGCGACCCGCACCGCGCGCATTCCCCGCGCCCGCGCAGACGTTACGCGAATCCGCCCCGCCCCCGCCGCCAACCGCTGCCGAAGCGAAGCCTGCTTTGCCCGCGCCAACAATGGTTGCACCGATGAAAGCGATGCAATCCGACGCCGCATCCGCGGGCGCACCGGCGGCACGGGATCGCAATGCTTCACTGTATCCCGAGCATTGGCTGGCGAATATCCGCCAGATGTTGCGCGACGGTCAGCGTGACGCGGCGATACGCAGCCTCGATCAATTCCGCAAAAAATATCCGGATTATCGACTGCCGGACGATCTGCGCGATTTGCGCTGAGGCTATTGCGCTGCTGCGGATTCCTGATTCAGCCCGACTTGCAACCACCCCAGATTGAAACCAATTGCACCAGCGGTCGGATCGGTCCAGACGTAATCCATCACCTGCCCGCTGGAATCCTCGATCACGTTGAGTTGCAACACGCGCAGTTTGCGCTCCGCGTAAGTGGTGCGCGCCAGTTCCAGCGAGTAGCCGCTCGCGGCACCATCGCGCCAACGCAGTTCAACGCGACCGCCCTCGCTGGACAGGCGCATGCCCTTTTGCATGTGCCAATCCTGGTTGCCGGCGCGTGCCATCGGCCCGCCGCCGTTGATCGCCGCCCAGCCGGAGAACCAGCGCACCCGGCGCGCGTCGATTTGCGCATCCGCACCGCGCGCTTGATCGGCAAACGTGACGGTATGCAGCATTTCGCCGTCGAGGGTGATGCGCAACGGCAACAACGCGGCCGCGGCACCCAAACCCGGCAACAGCGCGCTGCATGCGGCGGCATCGGTCTGCGCCTGGAATTGCGCATCCTTCCACGTACCGGTCTGCGCGCACGGCCCAAGTTCTGCCCACTGCGCGGCATCGAAGCGGAATTTGCGCTTGCCGTCGAACATGGCGTCGGCGGCCGCCGGATCGAGCGGACGGTACGGCGTCAGCGTCACGCGATTGCCGTTGTCCGCTGCCGTCGCCAGGACCAGCCACAGCGCATGCGTGCGTGCCTTGGCATCACCTGATTCAAGTCGCCAGAACCACAAACTGCCGTCGCGCCGGCGATCGGCGAGGCGCAATGACTCGCGCACCGGCGGCACTGCGATCGCATGCGACGCGGCGCCCGTGGCCTGCTCATGATTGTCCCAATCTCCGCTCAAGCCGGAATCCAGCCGCGACAGCGCATCGCCCGCCGCAACAACGCGGCTTGGCACGTTCTGGCAGGCCGACAGCAGGCCGAACAGGATCGAGAGTGCGAAGGCACGCACGCGAAGCCGCTTCACGCGGACGCCCGCATGAAAGCGCGCGTCGCATCCGCGAGTGCCGGATCCTGCAAGGCGAAATGCAGCGTTGCCTTGACCAGGCCGAGCTTGCTACCGCAATCGAAACGCGTGCCCTCGAAGCGATACGCGTAGACCTTGCCTTCGCCGAGCAACGCGGCAATCGCATCGGTCAGCTGGATTTCCCCGCCCGCACCGGGTCTGGTCTTTTCCAGCAACTCGAAGATGCGGCCCGGTAGCACGTAGCGACCGACGATGGCGAGGTTCGACGGCGCCACTTCGGGTTTGGGTTTCTCGACGACATGGCGAATGCGCGCGGCGCGGCCATCGGCTTTTTCCGCATCGACGATGCCGTATTTTTGCGTATCCGCGTGCGGTACTTCCTCGACCGCGATCGCGCCGGCAGTTTCCTTCGCCGCGAATTGCGCCATCTGGCGCAGCGCACCGGCGCCACCGGCTTGATCTGGACTCGTCCAGATCAAGTCATCGGGGAGGATCACGCCGAAAGGTTCGTCACCGATCACGGGTTTTGCGCACAGCACGGCGTGGCCGAGTCCCAGCGCCTCGGACTGGGTCACGAACACGCAGCGCACATGTTTCGGAATCACATTGCGCACGAGCGCAAGAAGCTCATGCTTGCCCGAACTCTCCAGTTTGCGTTCCAGCTCGTAGGCCGTGTCGAAATAATCGGCGATCGCGTGCTTGTAGCGGTTGGTCACGAAGACCAGCGTGTCGGCGCCGGCGTTCACGGCCTCGTCGACCGCGTACTGGATCAGCGGCTTGTCCAGCACCGGCAGCATTTCCTTGGCCACCACCTTGGACGCGGGCAGGAAGCGCGTGCCGAGTCCGGCCACGGGAAACACGACCTTGCGCAAGGCTGCGTTCATTCAAGCTCCTTCGACATGACGTGCAATCGGCACGATTTCGGCGGAATCCGCTTCATCGCGCCAGGAAAAACCTGGCAACAGGCTGGTCAGGCAGGCGCGCAAGGCGTCCTCGTCGTAATCACGCACGGACTGCGCGGCCTGGCGCAACTGTGCGTTGAGCAATTCCCACGACATGCTGCGCGGCTGCGCGAGGAAAATCTTGGCGTGTCCCGTGGCCTGGTAATTCTCGTGGTCGTGGAACAATTCCTCGAACAGTTTTTCGCCGGGACGAAGACCGGTGTAGACGATGGCGACGTCGCGCTCCGGAACCTTGCCGGCGAGACGGATCATCTGCTCGGCGAGGTAGCGGATCTTCACCGGCTCGCCCATGTCGAGGGCGAAGACTTCCCCGCCCTTGCCGAGCACGCCGGCCTGCAGGATAAGCTGGCAGGCTTCGGGAATGGTCATGAAGTAGCGCGACATTTCCGGATGCGTGACCGTCACCGGCCCGCCGTTGCGGATCTGCTCGCGGAACAACGGTACCACGCTGCCGGCCGAATCGAGCACGTTGCCGAAACGCACGGTGACGAAACGCGTCGTCGAATGCGCGGCGAAGTTCTGGCAGAAGATCTCGGCCACGCGCTTGCACGCACCCATCACGCTGGACGGATTGACCGCCTTGTCGGTGGAAATCAGCACGAAGCAGCCGACGCCGTGGCGGTCGGCCGCCTGCGCCACCGTTTGCGTGCCGAGCACGTTGTTGCGAAACGCCTCGCGCACCTGGTTCTGCAACAGCGGCACATGCTTGAACGCGGCCGCGTGCAGCACTACTTGCGGGCGGGCGCGCGCAAAAACGCGCTCGCAAGCAGCCGCGTCGCCACAATCGCCGAGTACGGCATCGACCAGAAGATCCGGAAACTCGCGGCGCAGTTCCTGCTCGATACGGTACAAATTGAACTCGGACAATTCCAGGATGGCCAGCGACTCAACACCCAGGCGCGCCACCTGCCGGCACAATTCCGCGCCGATGGAACCGCCGCCACCGGTGATGAGCACGCGCTGGCCGGACAATCCCGCGCGCATCGCGGCCCAGTCGAGATTCACCGGGTCGCGGCCGAGCAGGTCCTCGATCGCTACTTCCTTGAGTTGGCTGAAACCCGCGCGCCCGGCAACGACATCCTGCAAACGCGGTACGGTGCGGAACGGCACGCCGGTTTCCTCGCACAGTTCGACGATGCGGCGCATCTGCGTGGTGGTTGCCGAAGGGATCGCGATCAGCAACATTTCGGCGGCAGCTTCGCGCGCCAGCTCCGGCAGGCGTTCCAGCGTGCCGAGCACCGGCACGCCATGCACGCGCGCTCCACGCAAGGTGAGGTTGTCGTCGAGCAGGCCGACCGGACGATACCGCGCATCGTGCGCGAGTTCGCGCAGCAGCGCTTCACCCGTGCGTCCGGCACCGAGCACGAGCACGCGCCGCGCCGGAACGCGCGCGAGCAATTCGAAGCGGCTGTCCTTCCAGTAGCGATAGGCGAGCCGCGGCGTGCCGAGCAACACGGCCAGAATCGCCGGATAAAGCGCCAGCACGCTGCGCGGCACCGATTCAAGGCGATCGTAGAGGAACAACGCGACCGCGATTCCCAGCGCACCAAGTACAGCCGCGCGCACGATGTTCCACAGATCCGGCAGGCTGGCGAAGCGCCACAGGCCCTTGTACAAACCCGTCCACCACAGCACCGCGCCCTGCACCAGCAGGACGATGGCGGTATCCGGCGCCAGTTG
>JAICYA010000227.1 GCA_025934455.1 Rudaea sp. | reverse complement strand
TGTCGCGCGCCACCGCGCGTACTTCGGCGAGCTTGTCCTTGTCCATCGCCACGGTCTCGCCCTCGTCGCGGGCGAACGCGCACACGGCCAGGGTTTCGGCGACCGCGCCCTTGGCGACAAGGAAATGCCGGCCGGCGCGATCGCGCACCACCACCGACATGCGCCGCCGCGAGAAGTCGAACGGCACTTCGTCGACCAGCGTGTAGGCGGCCTTGAGGCGCTCCGCCGACTCCGGCGCGGCACGATCGAGCACGGCCACGTCGAGCAGGTTGCGCAAGCCCGTCTGGTGAAAGCTGTTGAGCCAGGCAAAGTCGAGCACGGCGTCGTCCTCGGCACCGCGGATATCGGTGTGGCGCTCGAGGATGACGCGATCCTGGGTCAGCGTGCCGGTCTTGTCCGTGCACAGCACGTCGATCGCGCCGAAGTTCTGGATCGCGTTCAGGCGTTTGACGATGACGTCTTTCTTCGCCATCTTCAACGCGCCTTTGGCGAGGTTGATCGCCACGATCATCGGCAGCATTTCAGGCGTCAGGCCGACTGCCACGGCAACCGCGAACATGAAGGCCTCGAACCAGTCGTGTTTGGTCACCCCGTTGATCAGGAACACCACTGGCACCATCACCGCCATGAAGCGCAGCATCAGCCAGGCGAAGCGTTTGACGCCCTTGTCGAATCCGGTTTCCACGCGCTGGCCGACGAGAGAACCCGCGAGCGCGCCGAAATACGTGCCGGCGCCGGTCGCGGCGATCACGCCCACTGCGCTGCCGCTGACCACGTTCGAGCCCATGAAGCACAGGCAGCGCGCTTCCAGTGCGGTTTTCGCCTCCTCGTCCGCGTTCGCGAACTTTTCCACCGGCATGGATTCGCCGGTCAGCGCGGCCTGGTTGACGAACAGGTCTTTCGCGTGCAGCAGGCGCATGTCGGCCGGCACCATGTCACCGGCGGACAGGAACACGATGTCGCCCGGCACGAGCCCGTCGATCGGCACTTCGAGTTTTTTCGCCACGCGCAGCGGCGCTGCCTCTTCGTCCGCGCCTTCGGCGTGTTCTTCGACCTCGCGGCGCACCGTGGCGGTGTTGCTGACCATGCGTCGCAACTGTTCGACCGCACGGCCGGAACGCGCCTCCTGGAAATGCGCGACGAATACGGCCATCACGACCATCGCGATCATGATGATCGCGCCGATCTTGTCGCTGAGTTCCGAACCGGTGATCCACGTGATCGCCGCGAGTACGGTCAACAGGATGTTGATCGGATTGGTGGCGAAGCGTTCGAGGATATGCAGCAGGAAGGGTTTCTTCTTCTCCTGCGCGACCACGTTCGGCCCGAATTGTTCGACCTTGTGCTCGATTTGCTCGGCGTTCAGACCATCATGGGACGCATCGAGCCGGGTCAGAACCTCGGCTTCGCCGAGGCGTGCGAATTCTGCCAGCTGCGCCGCCGCGCGCGCAGTGATCTCGCCACGGCCACGCTCGCGCGCGCCATTGGGGATCAGCATGGAGAAATTGAACAAATCCAGCATGACAACTCCGATATCGGGCAGCCTGTCATGCGTGCGATTCGGATGCGCTGGTTCGCCTTGCGGGCGAGGCCGGCGCGTTACCGCATCAAGCGGAAACGCGCCGTATGAACGGGTTTCCGCGGACTAGCGATGACAAGCTGCAGTGAAGCTTCTACTGCAAGGGTCCACGGAAGGACGCCCCCGTATTGAAAAGTTGCGCGCAAGGTAGTCGCGTGCGCCGCGCTTGTCAACGGGGACGCGGCTGTTTCGCGATGCGGGCCGCGACGGCATCGAAAAACGACTCGGGCAGTTCCGCGCGCACCGGCACGCTCCATCCGTTTTCTTGCGCGAAGGCGGCGCATTTGATCGCGTCCTTTTCGGTCATCAGCACGGGCGCGGCGGCGTCAAACGCAAGGTCGGAAGCGGTGAAAGCATGATGATCCGGAAACGGATGTTCGATCGTCTCGATGCTCGTCGCACGCAGGCTGGCGAAGAAACGCTGCGGATTGCCGATTCCCGCGACGGCATGCACGCGCTGGCCCGCGAACTCGCGCAGCGGGCGCTTGTGCGACGGATCGGACAAGGCCACGGCGGAATCGCCGGCCAGACGCATCGGTACTTCGCCGGCTTGAACCTTGCCGCCATTGCAGACGCGAAAATCCACGGACGCAAGCCGCGCCATCGGCTCGCGCAACGGGCCAGCCGGAAGCAGGCGGCCATTGCCGAAGCGGCGTTCGCCGTCGATCACGCAGATTTCCACGTCGCGGCGCAGGCGATAATGCTGCAGGCCGTCGTCGGCGATGATCACATCCACATCACCGTGTGCGAGCAGCAGGCGCCCGGCGACAGCGCGATCGCGGCCGACCGCAACCGGTGCCTGCGTGGCGCGATGGATCAGGCAGGCTTCATCGCCGGCAAGTCCCGGCATTGTCTGTGCATCAAGAAGCATGGGTTCGCGCGCCGATCCGCCGTAGCCGCGGCTGACCACGCCGGGCTTGAAGCCGCGCGCGCGCAAGGCTTCGACCAGCGCGATGGTCAGCGGCGTCTTGCCGGTTCCGCCTGCCGTGATGTTGCCGACGACGACGACCGGTACCGGCAGACGCACGCGCGGCAAAAGTCCCATCGCGTACAGACGACGGCGCAGGCGCACGCCGGTCTTGAACACGGCAGACAAGGCACGCAACCACAACGACGGCCGTGCCGTGCCATACCAGATCGTGTTCAGGGACTCGTCGCTGAACATCGACTCAGCCACCGCAACAGTCCTTCGCCGCCTGCACTGGTGGGCATTTCACCGAACCATAGGAACAAAATACGCAGCAGTCCCCGGATTTCGGTTTCAGCAACACGCCGCAGCCAGCGCATTCGTGGAAGTAAACACACGCGTTCGTCGGCATCGTTTCGACCGAGCTATGTCCGCAGTGCGGGCAAGTGATTGTCGACTCGAGCACGACCTGCGAATTCACGTCACTTGCCGTTGTCACGAAACTGGATCCTGTGCAGCAGCGCGTATTGACCATTGCGCGCCAGCAATTCCGCATGCGTACCGATCTCGACGATGCGCCCGGCGTCGAGCACGGCGATGCGGTCGGCGTGTTCGATGGTCGACAGTCGATGCGCGATCACGATGACGGTACGTTGGCGCAGCAATCGCTTGAGCGCATCCTGGATCAGGCTCTCGCTCTCACTGTCCAACGCGCTGGTCGCTTCGTCCAGGATCAGGATCGGCGCGTCCTTGAGGATGGCTCGCGCAATCGCGATGCGCTGGCGCTGGCCGCCGGACAGCAGCGCCCCGCCCTCGCCCACGCGACTGTCCATGCCGTTCGGCAGCGCGTCGATGAAATCCAGCGCGTTGGCCGCGCGAGCCGCTTCGACGATGGCCTCGCGCGAGGCGCCGCCAAGCGCACCGTAAGCGATATTGCGTGCCACCGTGTCGTCGAAGATCACGACTTGCTGGCCGACCCAGGCGATCTGCGCGCGCAGATTGTCGAGTGCGTAATCCGCCAATGGCCTGCCATCGAGCAGGATTCGGCCCGCATCCGGGTCGTGGAAGCGCGGGATCAGGCTCGCCAGCGTGGACTTGCCGCTGCCCGAGCGTCCGACCAGGGCGGTGATGCTGCCCGCCGCGCAGTGCAGGTCGATCCCGTGCAGCGCGGGAACCGAGGCATTCGGATAACTGAACGTCACGCCATCCAGCACGATCTCGCCGCGCGCGCGCTCGACGCGGACGTTGCCGGCATCGTGTTCCTCGTCCGTGTCGAGCACGCTGAAGATGTCCTGTGCCGCGACCACGCCACGCTGCATGTTCGATTGCACCGTGGTCAGGCGCTTGAGCGACGGCAGCATGACCAGCATCGCCGTGATCAGCGACATGAACGTGCCCGGGCTCATCTCGCGCAGGATCGCGCCGGGCCGGGTGGCGAGGAAAATCACCAGCGCCAGCGCGAACGCCGCAACAAAGTGCACGACCGCATTCGCCAGCGATTTGGTCGAGGCGATCTTGAGGTTCAGGCGCCGGATCGCGTCGTTGACCACGGCAAAACGCCCGCGCTCGTATTCGCGCCCGCCGTAAATCTTCACCTCGCGCTGGCCGCCGACGACCTCGTCG
>JAICYA010000396.1 GCA_025934455.1 Rudaea sp. | reverse complement strand
GCGGCCAGCGCGACGCCGGCGCCGCGCCTGCAACTGGCGAATGTTCCCGAGTGGCCACCCGAGCAGCGCCTCGCCGGCGAACGCGACACGCTCGGACACTATCTTTCCGGCCACCCGACCCTGCTCTGGCACGACACGCTGGCGCAATTGGCGACCTGCCCGATCGGCGAAATCGGCCAGCGCTACCAGCCGCCGAAGCCGCGCGCGGACGACGACGGTAACCGCTTCCGGCGCGCTCCGGAAACGCCGTGGGTCGTCGCCGGCCAGCTCGTGGACCTGCGCAAGCGCGGCACCGACCAGGCCTTCGTGCAACTCGAGGATTTCAGCGGCCGCATCGAAGTGAGCCTGTTCCGCGAAGCCTTTGTCGAAAACGCGGCGCTGCTCACGCGCGACGCCATCCTCGTCGTCGAAGGCGGCTTGGCCTGGGACGATTTCGCCGGCGCGCTGCGCATCCGCGCACGGCGTGTATTCACGTTGAATGAAGCCTGCGAGCGCCAGGCAAAGCTGCTGCGCATCCGTCTCAACGGCATTGGCGAGGATTTTCTCGATCGCCTGCGCGATACGCTCGCCGGCTATCGCGGCGGACTCACGCCCTTGCGCGTGCAATACGCCAATGCCAGCGGCCACGCCGAAATCGAACTCGGCCCGGAATGGCGCGTGCGCGCCACCGCCGATCTCAAGCGCAGCCTCGACGTGTTGCCCGGCGTCAAGTCGACGGAATGGGTGCTAAACCGCGCCAGCGGCAACTGATCCGGGGTATTCCGCCCCGCCTGTGGCTATAATTCGCGGCTTCGCGTCCACGTTTCCGGCATGAACCCCAACTTCCTCGATTTCGAACAGCCCATCGCCGAACTGGAAGGCAAGATCCAGGAGCTGCGCAATGCCAGCCACGGCCAGGCGTTCAACATCGACGACGAAGTACGCAAGCTGCGCGACAAGCTCAAGCGCAAGACCGCGGAAATCTTCAAGGACCTGACGCCGTGGCAGGTTGCGCAACTGGCACGGCACCCGGCCCGGCCCTACACACTCGACTACGTGCAGACGATCTGCGACGAATTCCACGAACTCGCCGGCGACCGCACCTACGCGGACGATGCGGCCATCGTCGGCGGACTCGCGCGCATGGACGGTCGCGCGATCATGGTGATCGGCCAGCAGAAGGGCCGCGACACCAAGACCAAGATCCGGCGCAATTTCGGCATGCCGCGTCCCGAGGGCTACCGCAAGGCGCTGCGTCTGATGCAGATGGCCGAGCGCTTTGGCCTGCCGATCCTCACCTTCATCGACACGCCCGGCGCTTATCCCGGCGTCGGCGCCGAGGAACGCGGCCAGTCCGAGGCGATCGCGCGCAACCTGCTCGAAATGTCGCAACTGCGCGTGCCGATCGTGTGCACGGTGATCGGCGAAGGCGGTTCCGGCGGCGCGCTCGCGATCGGCGTCGGCGACCGCACGGTGATGCTGCAATATTCGACCTATTCGGTGATCTCGCCCGAAGGCTGCGCCTCGATCCTGTGGAAAACCGCCGACAGGGCCAAGGACGCGGCCGAGGCGCTGGGCATCACCGCTCCGCGCCTGCTCGAACTTGGCCTCATCGACAAGGTCGTGCGCGAGCCGCTCGGCGGCGCGCATCGCGATCCACACGCCATAGCGATCCGCCTCAAGGCCGTGCTGCGCAACCAGCTCGACGAACTCGAACGCAACGATCGCGCCGGCCTCGTCGGCGAGCGCTACAAGCGTCTGCGCCGCTACGGCGCGTTCAAGTCGTAGCCTGGTCGACCTCGATCTCGATACCGCCGATCATGCTGGCGACGAGGTTGTAGAGCGCCCCGCCGATCGCGCCGGCAATGAATCCGATCACACCGTACATGATCGGAAAAATGATCAGCGCGGCAATGCCTGCCGCACCGGCAATGGCCGAAGCCTGTCCGCCGAAACCACTGATCATGGCGCCGAACCCCATGAACAACAGCGCCATGACAACGCCGAAGATGGCCATCAGCACCATCTGGAAAACCGCAAGCTTCAATACCCCGACGCGTTTGATGACCATGACAATCTCCCCATTGGTATGAACCCGCCGCAACCGCGGGTGTGTCGAAGCTACCCGAGCCCGATGTCAGGCGCAACCGGTTCTGGCACCATGCGCGCATGTCCGCGCCTTTGACCGACCTGCTGCGCGTCCAGCTCGATGCACTTCCGCCTGGCTCGCTCGCCGTGGCTTTCAGCGGCGGCATGGATTCGAGCGTGATGTTGCACGCGCTCACGCAATCGCCCGCCGCGCGCGCGCGCGGACTGCGCGCG
>JAICYA010000025.1 GCA_025934455.1 Rudaea sp. | reverse complement strand
CGCGATGGTCGCGGATGCCGTATTTCTGCCAATAGGTGTAGTCGGCGTGGCCAGGTCGGAACACGTCGCGGATCTCGTCGTAATCCTTCGAGCGCGCATTGGTGTTGCGGATCAGCATCGCTATCGGCGTACCCGTCGTGCGGCCCTCGAACACGCCGGAAAGAATTTCGACCTCATCGGCCTCGTGCCGTTGCGAGGTGTACTTCGATGTGCCGGTCGCGCGGCGCGTCAGGTCGCGGCGGAATTCCTCCGGCGCGATGTCCAGCCCCGGCGGACAGCCGTCGATTACGCAGCCGATGGCCGGGCCGTGGCTTTCGCCAAACGTGGTCACGGTGAAGAGTTTTCCGAAGGAATTGCTCGACATTATTTTCGCTTCGCCAACGCCGACTTGATCGCCTTCGCATGCTTGACGATGTCCGCGCGCGCAATCGCGAACACGCCCATCTGCCCGACCGCGAACTCGATCCAGTTGAACGGCAACCTCGGCAGCAGCGCGCCAAGCGCACGTTCGGCCTCGCCCACTTCGCAGATCAGCCAGCCATCCGCGCTCAGGTGCCGCGGCGCCTCGTCGAGGATGCGCAGCGCAAAATCCAGCCCGTCTTCGCCGGCCGTCAAACCTAGCGCCGGCTCATGGCCGTATTCGGGCGGAAGCGCGGCGAATTCCTGCTCGGTGACATACGGCGGATTCGTCACGATCAGGTCGTAAACCTCACCCTTGAGCCCGGCGAACAGATCGGATTTGAGCGCACGCACGCGATCTTCGACGTGCTGGAACGCGATGTTCTCGCGCGCCAGCGCCAGCGCCTTGTCGCTGATGTCGACAAGGTCCACGCGCCAATCCGGATTGTGCGCGGCCATGGCGATGCCGATGCAGCCGGAACCCGTGCACAAATCCAGCGCGCGATGCACGACCGTGCCGTCAAGCCACGGCGAGAACCCGTTCTGGATCGTCTCGGCGATCGGTGATCGCGGCACGAGTGCGCGCTCGTCGGATTTGAATTTCAGGCCCGCGAACCACGCCTCGCCGGTGAGATACGCGACCGGTTTATGTTCCTTCACACGGCGCTCGATGAGCCCAAGCACGGCCTTTTTCTCGGCGGCGGTCAGCTTGGCCGAACCGTAGGCCGGCGACAGGTCGTGCGGCAGGTGCAGCGTGTGCAGGACCAGATGCGTGGCCTCGTCCAGCGCGTTGTCGTAGCTGTGGCCGAACGTGAGTCCGGCCGCGGCGAAACGGCTGGCGCCGTAGCGGATGAAGTCGATGATGGTGGAAAGTTCTGCGGTCACAGCGCTGCCAACCCTAACAAGATCGCCAGTATAGGCGAAGGCGCCCGTTATAATGCGCGGATGAATACGCCGCGCAATGCATCCTCGATACCGATCTGGCTCTTCGTGGCCGCCGCCATGGCGGTCGCGCTTGGCCTTTGGCTGGGCCAGCGTTTCTTCGCCACATCGGAGCAGCCCAGACTCGAGAACGCGGTGCTGTATCCCGCACCGCGGGCGATCCCCGAATTCCACTTGACCCAGGCCAGCGGCCAGCCGCTGACCCTTGCCGACTGGCGCGGGCACTGGACCGTCGTCTACTTCGGCTACACCAGTTGCCCGGATGTGTGCCCGACCACGCTGACGACCTTCAAGCAGGCCTGGAAGGATCTCGCGGCGCGCGGCGTCACCGGAAAAGTGCGCTTCGATTTCATCTCGGTCGATCCGCAGCGCGACACACCGGACGTGCTGCGCAAGTACGTGAGCTATTTCGATCCCGATTTCGTCGCTGCAACCGGACTCGACGATGAATTGACGCCACTCACGCGCGCGCTTGGCCTGGTCTACTCGCGCTCGACCGATGCGAACGGCAAGATCGAAGTCGACCACAGCGCCGCCGCGGTGATCGTCGATCCGCAGGGCCGCGAAGCCGGCATTTTCCGCCCGCCGTTCGTCGCGAAAGCGATCGCGGAGGATCTGGCCACGCTCGCTGCCGGCCACTGAACATGCGACTTTCCGTACTCGTGCAGTACGTGCTGCCGCACCGCGCGCTGTCGCGCCTGGTCTACTGGGCGACGCGCTGGACCTGGGCGCCGTGGAAGAATTTCCTGATCGGCCGCGTGGTGAAGGCCTACGCCGTCGACATGAGCCAGGCCGAGCAACCGGACCCGTTCGCGTATTCGAGCTTCAACGCCTTCTTTACCCGCGCCCTCAAACCTGATGCGAGGCCAATGCCCGATGATCCCCGCGCGATCATCTGTCCCGCCGACGGCCGTATCAGTCAATACGGGTCGATCCATGACGGGCGCATCTTCCAGGCCAAGGGCCAGGATTTTTCCGCCGACGAACTGCTCGGCGATGAAGCTGCCGCTGCGGCGTACTCGAATGGTCAGTTCATCACCGTCTACCTGTCGCCGCGCGACTACCACCGCGTGCATGCACCGATGGCCGGACGCTTGCGCGAAACCCTGCACATTCCCGGACGCCTGTTCAGCGTCGCGCCGTTCGCCGTCGAAGCGGTGCCGCGGCTGTTCGCCCGCAACGAACGCCTGGTCTGCCATTTCGACGGGGCGCACGGACCGTTTGTGGTCGTCATGGTCGGCGCCATGCTCGTATCGGGCGTGGAAACCGCCTGGAGCGGCGTGGAAATCCCGCCCTATGCCAGCGCGGTCGTGCGCAAGGACTGGCGCGGCGAGGACATCCGTCTCGAACGCGGCGCGGAACTCGCTCGCTTCAACATGGGATCCACCGTTATCGTGTTATTACCCGCCGGCACGATTGAACTCGATGCATTCTTGTCCGTACAAACATCGGTTCTTTGCGGTCAACCGATTGGACGGATAAATATGTAACATGTTGATAAATATTTATTTTTTAAAGAACAATTTCGTCGAAAACAAACCGCGTGCAATTTTCCTCGGCATCCATCAAAATGTGACGCGATACGTCGAAATGTGACGTGCTTTGCACGTTAGTCATTAGAGGTCTGGTAAGGTTCGACAGTGAACACGACCAATACAGTTGGGAAATTACAGGGGCTTCGCATGCGTATTGTTACCCGAATCATCGCTCTGACCCGCTCGATCCAGCTCAACCGCCAGTTCCGCGAGATCGAGAAGACCATATCCGAGTTACCGCTCGTCACCCGCCGGCAACTGGCGGCGATCGCCATGCGCGAATTTGCCAGCGCGGCCAAGTGCGAATTCCCGCACCTGTACGGCACCGTGGACCAAGGCCAGCGCTACCAGCCCTGGGGCAATGGCACCGACATCGGCTATGCACGCATGAAGGCCGACAACCAACATCTGCAATTGCGCGGCATTGCGTTGTGGCTGACCGTGGCGTACTACGAGACCAAGGAATCGGCGTACGGCGACATGCAGCAGTTGCATCGCCACCTGATGCGCACGCTGCGCCTGCTCAAGGAATCCATGCCGGCGAGTTCCGCCGACTCGCCGTGGGCGGCGCAGCAAAAAGGCCAAGCCGCCGCCTGAACCCCGCTTTCCAACGTCGATACTTCGCGCCGGGGATTCCCGGCGTTTTCTTTGGTGCCGGTGTTATTCGCGGCGGCATCCGGTAACGCGCAAATCCTGGCCGACCTTGAGCAAATAATGCGGTGGCTTGAGATGGTTCAGGCGCGCCAGTTCTCCGCTCGAACAACCATGCCTGCGCGCGATCCCGCCAAGCGTGTCGCCCCTGCGTACCACATACTGGCGCGGCGCAGGCTGCGTCGGCGCCGCCGGCAAGGCGGCGGCGTGCAGGTCGGCCGCCAGTTCCGCCCATTTTCCACTTGTGCACAATTTCGCATAGTCGGCGGCGAGCGGCGCGGGCACGTCCAGGCGCGTACCGGCATCGAGCTTCTGGCGCGGGTCGAATGACGGATTGAGATTGCGCAGGGTGCGGAACCAGCCGTCGGCATTGCCGTCCTGGCCCAGACACACGGTCAGTTCGTCGAGCGACGCGGGTCGCGCGAGCACGATTTGCGCAGGGCTCGTATCCAGTTTGGGAAATTGCAGGTTGTAACGTTCCGGATGCAGAAAGAGCCAGGCCGCCGCAAGCACCATCGGCACGTAGTCGCGCGTTTCCTGCGACACCGCGAAATAGATTTTCGGATCCCAGAATCCCGCATCGTCGTGCCGCTGCGCGAGCCGCTGCATCGCACCCTCGCCGCCGTTGTAGGCGGCGATCGCCAGTTCCAGGTTGTCGTTGAACACGCCGAGCTGCTCGTTGATGTAGGCCGCGTTCGCGCGCGCCGCCGCCGCCGGGTCGAAGCGCTGGTCGAACCCGTTGACCACGCCGAGGCCGAAACGCGCGCCGGTCGCGGACATGAACTGCAGCGGGCCACTGGCCCCTGAACGCGACACCGCGTGCACCTTGCCGCCGGATTCCTGCGCGAGCATGCCGAACAGCAGCGCCTCGGGCAGGCCGGCCTTCTCGTACTGCGGCCACATCTCGTGGCGCAGGTATTGGTAATTTTCCCAGGCACGCATCAGGTTCGGCCGGTACTGGGTCAGCCACTGCTCGATCGCCACCTTCATCGGATCGTTCATGGCGATGATGTCGCCAAGCTTGTGGCCCTTGAGCAGCGCGACCGCACGCCCGGCCTGCGGCAACGCGGCCACCACCGGGGACGTTTCGCCGGCTTCGGCGGACGCGTCCGGCGATTCGTCGGCGCTGTCCGCCGCACCCGGAGCCGCATTCGCCGGCGTGCGCAGCAGCTTGTCGAACGCGGCGAAGAATCGCGCCGGGTCGCAGCCGCGCGTGGATGCGCACTGCGCGGCCGCCGTGTGCAAATCGTCCAGCGCCGCGTTGGCCTTGTCCGTTGCGTCTCCCGCTTCGCGCGCGGAAAGATAGTTGCCGGTGTCGGCATCGAGCCGCGCGTACAGCGCCGTCACCGCGGCATCCGGCGTCTTGTCGGCGGCGCGCTGCGGCTGTCCTGCGCAGGCGGCAACGAGCAGACACGGGGCAATGACGGAAAGCTGACGGCGCATGATCGGTACTCCTCGCGGTTTCGTGCACGTTACCGCGCATGACGCGCCGCGACAACCTCGCTCGCCGCATGCCGATACAATGTGGCAACGCATTCTTCGGCACGCTTCGCGATGGTTACTCCCGACGCCAACCCGCAACCCGCATCCGACCTGACGCCCTTGCACGAACGCTGGCCGCAGGCGTTCGGCTATCCGTTGCAGTTGGCCGCGTTGTCGACCGTCGTCGCCATCGCCGTCGCCCACGTCGTCGTGCGCCTGATCCCCGGCATCGTCGGCTGGATATTCGATCTGATCGTCTGGGCCGGGTTCTTCAAGTACGCGTTCGAAGTATTGCGCTGGAGCGCGAACGGCCGCAGCGAGGCGCCGGAGATCAGTTTCACGGTGAGCGATGAACTCGGTCGTTACGCCGTGCTGCTGTTGCTGCTGGTCGAAGTCGTGCTCGTCCTGATCGCAATGTGGTGGGGCGTGCTGGCCGCGCTGATCGTCGGCATCGCGCTAATGGCCGCGATGCCGGCGATGGTGACGATCCTGGCGCTGGAAGAAGGCATGACCCGCGCGCTCAATCCGCTGGTCTGGCTAATGATCGCTTCGCGCATCGGTGGACATTATTTCGTGCTGGTCGGATTCTTCTGCGCCGCGTTGATCGCGCAGAGCGTGTTCGCCGCAACGATCGCCGCGCAGATCCCGTGGCCGATCGGACCACTGTTGATCTGGTTGATCGTCGATTACCTGATGATCGTGAACTTTCACCTGATCGGTAGCGTCATCCACGAGCACCGCGACGAGCTCGGGTACGCCGGACACCTGGAACTGCAGGACGAAGTGCCGCACACGGACAAGTCGCGCGCGATCCTCGACGCCGCGCGCGCACGTGCCTCTGGCGGTGACGTGCGCGGTGCGGTCGCATTGCTGCGCGATGAACTCGCCGCACATGCCGATTTGTCGCCGGTGCACGACGAGTATCGGCACTGGCTGCGCCAGGATGGCAACAAGGCCGAACTCGCAGCGCATGGCAAAAAGTATATTCCTGTACTCCTGACGCAGAACCAGGATCGCCGCGCCATCGATATTGCGCGCGAATGCCAGCTGCTCGATCCTGCGTTCGCACTGGACAAGGGCGAGGACGTCACCCGCCTCGCCAACGCCGCCGCCGATGCCGGCCAAACCCAGATCGCGCTCGGACTGCTCGCCGGCTTCCACAAGCGCTTCCGCAACCATCCCGACATCGGTCGCAACTACCTGCTCGCCGCCAAACTCTGGGCCGAGCGCATGAACAAGGAAATGCAGGCGCGCGCCATGCTCAACCAGATCAAGGTGGCGTTTCCCGACGATCCGGTGATTCCGCAGGTCGACGCCTACCTCGCGTTCCTGGACAAGCTCGCCGCGACGCCAGCCAAACCCGCGTCATGAGCCGCTGGCGCGCGCCGCAGGCCGCCTCCACTGCGGTCATCACCGCGGACGGACACCGCCGCCTCAAGGCCGAACTCGATGAGCTGTGGCGGGTGCGCCGGCCCGAAGTGGTCAAGGCGCTGGCCGCTGCCGCCGCGGAGGGCGATCGCTCGGAGAACGCCGAGTATACTTATCGCAAAAAGCAACTCGGCGAGATCGACCGCCGCGTGCGTTATCTGGGCAAGCGTCTGGAAGCCCTGCGCGTGATCGATACCCGGCCGACAGATCTGAAAGCGATCTTTTTTGGCGCGTGGTTCGAGATCGAAGACGACGCCGGCAACGCGCACCGCTACCGCATCGTCGGTCCGGACGAAACCGATGCTGCGCGCGGTCACATCAGCATCGATTCGCCACTGGCGCGCGCGGCGCTGAAGAAACGCATTGACGACGAATTCGAGGCGCAGCTGCCGGGAGGCCTGCGCCGATTCGTGGTCGTGGCGGTCAGCTACGCCAGCGACTAGCGGACGAAGCGCATCCGCCGTTCAACGCAAAACACCGCCGCCAGCAACATCAGCAACAGCACGATTCCACCCGGCCAAGTCAGCGTGGGTGTGGGAATCACGGCGGGCGGCACGCTCACAGTTAGCGTAAAGGCTTGCGTCGCATCCGGCGGTACGCCATTACTCGCGACCAACGTCAGCGCATACGTACCGATGCTGCCAGCCGCCGGCGTGCCAGCCAACGTCGCCGTGCCGTCGTCGTTATCCACGAAGGTCACTCCCGAGGGCAGCGTACCGGCTTTGCTCAGTCCTGGCACGGGAGATCCCGTCGTGGTCACCGTGAACGAACCCGCCGCGCCAACGGTGAATGTCGTTGCATTCGTACTCGTGATGGCGGGCGCCTGATCGACCGTAAGCGTGAAATTCTGCGTCGCGTCCGGCGGTACGCCGTTGCTCGCGGTCAATGTAAGCGGATACGAGCCGGCGCTGCCAGCAGCCGGAGTGCCCGTCAATGTCGCCGTGCCGTCGCCGTTGTCGGTAAAGGTCACGCCGGACGGCAGGCTGCCGGTCATCGACACGCTCGTGGCCGCCGTCGTGGTCACCGTGAATGAGCCCGGCACACCAACGGCAAACGTTGCCGCATTGGTGCTCGTGAAATTCGGCGTGGGGGTGCCAACCACGTTGCCGGCGGACACATATCGAATGGACCCGCAATTCGTGCATTCGTAGGACTGGGTGCTCAGCGCCACCGTGCCGCCCGAATCACTCAGACCGATCGGGTCGATCCACAGATAGGTGGCGAAGCTTGGCGCCCAGGAGTAGAACCCATTTTGAGCATTGACGGTCAGTTGGTTCCATGGACCGCTGTAGGTTACCGGCACGAAGGTTGCGGTGTTGCCGCCTGCGACCGATATCGATCCTTCTGAAAAGGTATTGGTGTCGGCGTCGTAGACAAAATATCCGCTCGCGGTGCCGCCATCGGTGAACGTTACGCCATTCAATGTCCAAGTGACCGGAAAGGCAAAGGCGTTCGACAGGAACGTCAACGTCAATATCAGAGATGCGACCCAACCGCGCATGAAACGTCGGAAAGCGAACATCGATAATCCCCTTGTGAGTTCTCAACGATCAGACCGACAGGCCTGCAAACGCATCGAAGGTGTGTTCGACGGGGAATTATGCGCTAGGCTGCCCGAAAGACAAGACTGGAAGTCTTCGACCCTTCGGTGGGCGATCCGGACTTACGTCGAGATACAGACTTTCAGATCACCGCGAGATGTTTCGCCGCAGCGCCCGGCACGGCGGCGAGCGGCACGCGGCTATCGAGGGTGACGAAACGACCCTTGTGCCGGACCGCCAGCGCGAGCAGATAGGCGTCGGTGAGTTGGCGCGGTCCGAGCAGATGCGTCCAATTGAACAAGTCGTCGTCGAGCAGGCTCAGTTCGTCCGCCCAGAACGCATGATGCACGGTGCGCACGGCCTCGCGCAGACGCGCGGCCGCCTGCACGGCCGGCACGCTGTTCGGGTAGTTCGCCTGCGCCAGTATGCGCACGCAGCCGTTCTGCGTGAGCGGACAGGAGGCCCAGCCGTGACGGATGTTTGCGCGTAGCCAATCCATGGCTCGCGCGTGATGCGCGTGCGCCGCGTCGAGCAGCGCGATCAGTACATTGACGTCGAGCAACGCCCGCATCAGACGCCCTCGTCGTCGCGCAGCTTGTCGACCTGCGCATTCGAGACCACGCGCCCGCCGGCGGGAAACGGACGGAATCCGAAACTCTCCCTGGGTTCGCGAACTTCGAAGGAAACGACGGTCTGCGTCAGCGCGCGGCGCATCAGTTCGGAAACCACCTGCCCGGCGGTTTCGCCGTTGCGGCGGGCGATCTCCTTGGCCGCGAGCAATACGTCGTCGTCGATATCCAATGTGGTGCGCACGGATCGCTCCTCATCATCGCACTAGATGCCGTGATGTTAATGCATCAGATGTGCGGATGCAAGCCGCTGTTTCCTAACGGAGCCGGGTACATACGCCCCGCCCGCAATGGCCGAAAGCACGCGGCCTTGCGATGGAAATCCTCGGCGCCGCTGTCCGCATGCCAGCCCGGAATGCCGGACAGGGGCAAGGGCCGCAGTTCCTGCGGATCGTTCAGCGCATGGCCGTCGCGGATGGCCTGCACCGTGGCATCCAGCGCATTTTCCACATTTGCTTTTTGCGGCAATACGACGGCGAGCGCCTTGCCGGTCAGCATCTGCGCAGGACTGAGCGCGTGTTCGAGCAGCGCATGGCCGAAGACGATGGCCTCGATGCGGCCATCCGACCATGCCGCGCGCTCGCGCCAGAACAAGCCGGGCCAATCGTGCAAATCCCACAGTGCGAGCAAGGCCGGATCGCGCAGCGCGACGACGACGCCGGCCTCGTCGAAATGCGTCAGCGCCTGCTGCACGCGACTGCGCTGTTTTGGGCCGACACGTGCAATCTCGGCGACCTGACGGGCATTGAGCGCGCGTTTGAGCCGCGGATGACGCAGCCAGACCAGCGCATTGAGCAAATCGTGCCAGTTGCGCTCGCGGGTGGCGATTTCGCCGCGCGCGAAAATGCGTTGCTCGTAATGCATGCCGTCGGCAAGCAGTTCCGGGGTTTGCGCGACGAAATGCACCGTCTCGTCGCACCAACGCGCGTTAAGCGTGGCAAGATCCGGCCAATCGCCGCGCAGCAGATCCGCATATTCGTTCCAGAGCGACAGCGGCGGACGCGCGAAGACCGCCGCGTCAATCGCTGCGCGCGCCGGCGCGAAGAAACGCATGGCTATGCCAGCGCGCCGCTCAAATCATGCTCGCCCGCGGCTTCGATGCGCACCTCGACGAACTGCCCCGACTTGAGTTTGTGTCCGTCGCGAATGCGCACAACGCCATCGATCTCGGGCGCATCGGCGCTGGTGCGTGCGATCGCGCCGTCGTCATCGACATGATCGACCAGCGCCGTGAGCGTCTTGCCGACCTTGCGCTTCAACCTGGCCGAACTGATTTCCGCCTGTTTCGCCATGAAGCGTTCCAGGCGTTCCTGCTTGATCTCCTCGTCGACCGGATCGGGCAATTCGTTCGCCTTCGCGCCGTCGACCGGCGAATAGGCGAATGCGCCGACGCGATCCAACTGTGCTTCGTCCAGAAACGCGAGCAACTCCTCGAATTCGCTTTCGGTTTCGCCGGGAAAACCGACGATGAAGGTGCTGCGGATGGTGAGCTCGGGGCACACCTCCCGCCATGCATGAATGCGTTCCAGCACCTTGCTGCTGGAACCCGGGCGCTTCATCAGCTTGAGGATGCGCGGACTGGCGTGCTGAAACGGAATGTCGAGATACGGCAGGATCTTGCCTTCCGCCATCAGCGGAATCACCTCGTCCACGTGCGGATACGGATACACATAGTGCAGGCGCACCCACGCGCCCAACTCGGCAAGTCCCGCGCACAGTTCCGTCATGCGCGTGCGATGCGATTTGCCGCGCCATTCGCGCGCGGCGTATTTCACATCCACGCCGTAGGCGCTGGTGTCCTGCGAAATCACGAGCAATTCGCGCACGCCGGACTTGACCAGCTTTTCGGCCTCAATCAACACCTCGTCGATCGGGCGCGAAACCAGATCGCCGCGCATCGACGGAATGATGCAAAAGGTGCATCTGTGATTGCACCCTTCCGAAATTTTCAGGTACGCATAGTGCTTCGGCGTGAGTTTGATGCCTTGTGCCGGCACCAGATCGAGATGCGGATCGTGCTTGCGCGGCACCTGCTTGTGCACGGCGCTCATCACGCTCGCGTAATCCTGCGGGCCGGTGATGGCGAGCACGTCCGGATGGGCCTCGCGGATCACCTCGGCGCGCTTGCCCAGGCAGCCGGTGACGATGACCTTGCCGTTCTCGGCCAGCGCCTCGCCGATCGCGTCAAGCGACTCGGTCACCGCCGCGTCGATGAAGCCGCAGGTGTTGACGACGACGACGTCCGCCGCGTCGTAGCTCGGCACGATCTCGTAGCCCTCGACCCGCAATTGGGTCAGGATGCGCTCGGAATCGACCAGCGCCTTGGGGCAGCCGAGGCTGACGAAACCGATTTTGGGCGAAACCTTGGACATGCGCGAACCGTTTTTGCTCCTGCAAAGGCGCGTAGTTTACACTTGCCCGGTTTGCGGTTCGCTGGGGAACCGCCGTCGGAGCATACAGGGCTGATCGGATGAAGACTGGCCTGACTTCGAGCCATGTGCGTTGGCTGGCGTTCGCAGCCT
Source organism: Rudaea sp. (assembly GCA_025934455.1). The sequence goes on along the minus strand of JAICYA010000025.1, from coordinate 550 downwards.
GCCTGTTGTCGATCGCCGCGCTCGCGAACGACACGGCCAATCCGGTTTCGTATCCGCGCGCCAATGCCGTCGCGACCATGCAATTTGTCGCTGCGCGCATTGAACGCGCCTACGCGATTTTTGCGCCCGCCTTCGTCGGTGCGCTGCCGCCACTGGCGCACGCAGCTTTCGAGCGCCAGGTTGCCTTGCTGGAATCGGTATTCAACGCGCAAAAACTTGCCGACACGCATGCCGCCCGCGCGCAGGCGTTGCTCACGCGCGCTGGCGCCATCGAGGACGCCAGCGAGGTGATCACCACGCGCGCGGAGAACGCGCTGGTCAACGGCGACTACGTACTTGTCCAGCAACTTGCCCAGCAGCTGCAGGAGTTCGCGAAAACCAGCGGCAGTGAGCGCCTGGTCATGTACGTGGCGGTCTATCGCGGCCAACTGGATCGCCACCGTGGCGACCTCGATGCAGCGAGCAAACGCGAACAGGGCGCGCTGAACATGGCGCGCGCACTGCACGACGATGCCGTCTCTGCGCGCGCGCTGACGTATCTGGGCAACAT
>JAICYA010000420.1 GCA_025934455.1 Rudaea sp. | reverse complement strand
TGGCGGCGCTTGGCGTGAGCAACCCCTATCGGCTGTAGGGGTTTGCCTGCAAGCGACTGAGTTGCCGTTCATGGCCAAGAGCTTCGTGGTTGCCTGCAAGCAGGCTCCTACTTCGCTAAACTAACCAACCCGCCTCCGGGCGCGCTTGATGCTTATGTCCGCCGAACCCCCCGGTACCTCCGGCCCCGCCCACCGTTCCTGGTGGGACCGCCTGGGCCACATGCTTTCCGGTGAACCGCGCAATCGCGAGGAATTGCTCGCCGAATTGCGCGAGGCGCAGGCCAATGGCCTGCTTTCGCCCGATACCTACGCAATGATCGAAGGCGCGCTGCGCGTCGCCCACCTTTCGGTGGACGATGTGATGGTGCCGCGCGCGCAGATGGTGATGCTGGCCATAGACGACGAGCCCGCATCCATTCTGGCGACCGTCGTCGAGTCCGGCCATTCGCGGTTTCCCGTGCACGGCGAGGACAAGGACGAAGTGCTCGGCATCCTGCTCGCCAAGGACCTGCTGCGCGGCTGCGCGCAAGGCAAGCCGGCCGATATCCGTGCACTGCTGCGGCCGGCGGTGATGATCCCCGAGTCCATGCGCCTGAATGTGCTGCTGGCGGAACTGCGCCGCTCGCGCAATCACATGGCGCTCGTTGTGGACGAATACGGCGGCGTCGCCGGCCTGATCACCATCGAGGACATCCTCGAGGAAATCGTCGGCGAAATCGACGACGAGCACGACATCGATTCACCACCACAACTGATCGTGCCTGCCGGCGAGTCCGAATGGCTGGTGGATGCGCTGACGCCGATCGAGGCATTCAACGAGCAGCTCGGCAGCCGTTATTCCGATGGGGAGTACGACACGGTCGGCGGCATGGTCACCGCCGAGATCGGGCACCTGCCGGAGCCCGGTGAAGAAGCGACGCTGGAGGACTTTGTCTTCAGCGTGACGCGCGCCGACGACCGCCGAGTGTTGCAGTTCCGGGTTCGCAAAGGAACCGCTGAATAATCGGCGGCGAGCGGCATGAGAGGCGCACAACGTTGTTGTTCCTGGGCCGCGCGAAGCGCGGAACCCGGAATCCAGTGACTTTGCTCTTATCATGCGAGTCACACGGCGCTCCGCGCCGGGAGACGGATCGGAAGCATGCCGTTGCTCAATCGCGCTGCAGCACTCGCGCTTCTCCCGCTACTGTTTGCCTGCGCGCTGTTCACGCCACCGGCCCACGCCGACATCGCTCGCGCGCCTGGCGAAAACCTGCGGGTTGACCTCTACACCTATGGTCCCGGCGAGATCTACTGGGAGCGCTTCGGCCACGACGCACTGGTGCTGACCGACGTCGGCGATGGCCAGGCCATCGCCTTCAATTACGGCCTGTTCGATTTCGACCAGAAGAATTTCATCGTCAACTTCGCGCGCGGCCGGATGAACTACATGGCCGCCGCATGGCCGGCGGCGGACGATCTTTCGACCTATGCAGGCGAAGGCCGCTGGATCGTTGCGCAACGCCTCGACCTCACGCCGGCGCAGCGCGCGCGCCTGCGCGATTTCCTGATCTGGAACGTGCAGCCGGCCAACGCGCGTTATGCCTACGACTACTACACCGCCAATTGCACCACGCGCATCCGCGATGCGTTGAATGACGTGCTCGGCGGCACGCTGCATCCGCAGATGCAGAAGCAGTCGCGCGACTTCACTTACCGCTCGCAAACCGATCGCTTGATGGCCGGACAGCCGTGGTTGATGCTGGTGCTCGATCTCGGGCTTGGCCCCTATGCGGATCAGCCGTTGAACGGCTGGAGCGGCAGCTTCCTGCCCACGCAATTCATGCAGACGCTTCGCAGCATGCGTGCGCCCGACGGACAGCCGTTGGTGACTTCGGAAACGCGCCTCGCGGATGCACGCGTCCCGTCGCCGCCCGCGTTGCCGCCCGATCTGCGCTGGCCGTTGCTGGCGATCGGATTGCTTTGCGGTATCGCATTGGCGTTGTCGGGATGGTTTCGCCGGTGCAACCGTGCGGCACGCTGCGGCTTTGTATTCGGC
>JAICYA010000072.1 GCA_025934455.1 Rudaea sp. | reverse complement strand
TCGGACACGCGCGAACACCTGCGCGAATTCTTCGAGATCGACGCGCGCTGGATCGCCCACGCCGCCGTCGCCGCACTCGCCGCCGATGGCAAGATGACGGCCAAGGACGTCGCCCGCGCGATCAAGACCTGGAAACTCGATCCGGAGAAACCCAATCCGCTGGGGGTGTGATGGCTGCGTGGTTCACGCCGCATTGAAAGAATGCGGCGTGCGGCGGGGTCTTGTTATCCGACTGCCTCGCTGGAACCTTCCATGCTCCGCCAACTGCTCGCAGGAATTCTCATGATCGTCACCTCGCTCGGGGCGCAGGCCGCGTCCGTCGAAAAAGCCGCGATCCCGGCGAATGCGCGAACCATCACCCTGGGCGGCGGCTGCTTCTGGTGCCTTGAAGCCGTGTTCGAGGAATTCAAGGGTGTGGTCAGCGTGACTTCGGGTTACGCCGGTGGGCACGTCGCCAATCCCGACTACGAACAGGTTTCCAGCGGCACGACCGGACACGCCGAAGTCGTGCAGATCGTGTTCGATCCGTCCGTGATGCCGCTGGATGTGCTGCTGCGCGTCTACTTCACCATTCATGATCCGACCACCGTCGACCGTCAGGGCAACGACGTCGGATCACAGTACCGCTCCGTCGCGTTCTACCGTGATGCCGCGCAGAAGGCGGCGATCGAAAAGGCCATCGCCGAAACCGCAGCGAGCGGCGAATGGAATGGCCGCATCGTGACGCAGGTCGAACCGTTCACTGTGTTCTACAAGGCGGAAAACTATCATCAGGAATATTTCCGCCTGCACGGCACGCAGCCGTATTGCCAGCTCGTGGTGGCGCCGAAGGTGGCTAAGGCGCGCAAGAAATTCCACGAGTGGCTCAAGTAGCCGCGTCGAACAGCTCCGGCTGCGTGAACTCTTCCGCGTCGCGGAAATTCGACAGGCCCACGCCGGCCAGCCGGTAAAGCGTTGTCGCCGGCAGTTCCACGCGCGCGATCAGCGACGCGGCGATCTCCACGAATTCGTTCTCCGACTGCGGCGGCAGCGGCGGCGTGTGGCTGCGCGTGAGGAGGTGGAAATCCGCGGTCTTGAGCTTGAGCACCACGGTGCGACCGATGCGCTCGGTCTTGCGGCTTGTCGCCCAGGTTTTCGCCGCGAGCGCACGGACTGTCGCTTCGATGGCGGGCAACGGCAGGTCGCGCTCGAACGTGTCCTCGGTGGAAATCGACTGCACGAGTTGATCGGGATCGACCGGCCGTTCGTCGATGCCGCGCGCCAATTCGTGCAGGCGCCGGCCGTAGCGACCGAACTGGCGTTCCAGTTCGCGCACGTCGCGCAGGCGCATGTCCGCGCAGGTGCGGATGCCGAGCGCGGCGAGGCGGGCGTCCATGACCTTGCCAACACCCGGAATCTTCGCGACCGGCAGCGGCGCGAGAAAGGCCTCGGCCTCGTGCGGACGCACCACGAACAGACCATCCGGCTTGCGCCAGTCCGAAGCGATCTTGGCTAGGAACTTGTTCGGCGCGATGCCCGCCGAAGCAGTGAGTGCAGTTTCCTGCGCGATCGCAGCGCGGATGGATTTGGCCACGGCGGTGGCCGAATCCAGTCCGGATTTCGGCGCGCTGACGTCGAGATAGGCCTCGTCGAGCGACAGCGGTTCGACCAGGTCCGTGTGGCGCAGGAAGATCTCGCGTACCTGCCTGGACACGGCGCGGTAGCGCGTGAAATCCGGTGGCACGAAGATCGCGTGAGGACACAGACGCTCGGCGCGCACCGCCGGCATCGCGGAGCGAACACCGAAGCGCCGCGCCTCGTAGGACGCCGCGCACACCACCGAGCGCGCGCCGCGCCAGGCAACGACCACGGGTTTGCCGCGCAGCTTCGGATCGTCGCGCTGTTCGACGCTGGCGTAGAACGCATCCATGTCGATGTGCACGATTTTCCGGGTGGAAGCATCCATGCGCGAATTGTGCGCGCGGCGTAGTCGATTTCCTACACGGCGATGCGGCGTCCGCCGATTTTCCAGAGTCGCTTGAGCCGCCACGATGACCGTCACCCATACCGAGGACGGATCGTGCAGAACAATCCATACATCGCGAGCGGGCGCAGCATGCGCTGGTACGAATGGTTGGCGGGATTGTTCCTGCTCGGCCTCGCGTTCGGGGTGCGCGCGGGGTCGGTGTACAAATGCGTGGATGCGTCCGGCGCGACCGCGTTCCAGGATCGGCCCTGCGCCATCGCCCAACGGCAATCCGAAGTCGAGATCGCGCCTGCGCCCGCGCATGCGGAATCGCCGCAATACGCAGTGGAATCGCGTCTACGCAGCGGTTCCGGGCGATCGGCGCGTTCCGAGTATGTCTCGTCGCGCTCCAACGCGCGCGGTACGGCCTACGAATGCCGCGCCAGCGACGGCCGCGTGTTCTACCGGCTCGGCGCCTGTCCGCGTTCGCTGGCTGCCGACGGCGGCGGCACTAGCCGCGGCAAAGGCCGCAACAAAGGCAGCGCGAATTCGGTGAGCGTTTCCGGTCATCCGGTGCCACGCGAGGATGCCTGTTATCAGATACGCCGGGCTGGTTCCATTGGCCGCGGCGGTCACGAGTTCGACGAGCAGATTTCCACCTACGACAAAAACCTGGGACGCGATCCCTGCGCGTGAGATGCGAATCCGGTATCGTGGCGCGATCGCCGATACCGGGATCGCTCCATGATTTTTCGCCGTGCCATCGCACTCGCAGTCGCGCTAATGCTCGCTGCCTGTTCGGGTAACGATGCGCCACCCATCGATCCCGCCGTCGCGGCGAAAGCCGCCGCCGAGGCACGGGCCGTCAAGGAAGGCGCGCTCTACGACCAGATGCGCCAAAGCGGCAGTTGGGATATCGCCACGTCGCTGGGCAACGAGATCCTCGTCATGTATCCAGGCACGCAAACGGCGGCGCGCGTGCAGCAGACCATTGCCGAAACACGCGAGAAATCCGCCGCCATCGCCGATTCGCACCGGCTCGCGCGCCTGTGGACCTACACCGCCACGGCCGAGGACGGCGGCACGCAATACGCCGCGGCGATCGCGACCAAGGAACCGTTGAAGATCGCGAACGCGCGCCTGCGTCTGGTGCTGCGCCAGCACCCGAAGTGGGGGCAAAGCGTCTATCTGCTGCTCGACAACGCCACGTTCGACTGCAAGGGCGGCTGCGCGACGCTGCCGGTGAGTTTCGACGGCGCCAAGCTGCAGCTCATGAAGGCGACGATTCCACCGACCGGCGAGCCGGCCCTGTTCATCGACGACGACAAGGGCTTCATCGTGAAGATGGAAAAATCGAAGATCGTTGCCATCGGCGCGAACGTGAAAGGGCTGGGTGAAACGACGTTCGAGTTCGAAGTCGGCGGCTTCGATGCATCCAAGTTGCCGGCAAAGCCGCGCAAATAATCAGCGCTTGCGCGCCAGCATCACGCCATCGCCCAATGTGATCAGCGTTGTATCGACACGCTGATCCGCGTGGATCTTCGCATTCAACGCGCGGATCGCGTCGGTATCGGCATCGTGCACGCTCGCATCGGCGACCTTTCCGGACCAGAGCATGTTGTCCAGCGCAACGAGTCCGCCGGGACGCAGCAGTTCCAGGCAGGCTTCGTAGTAGGCGTCGTAACCGGACTTGTCGGCGTCGATGAAGGCGAAATCGAATCGGCCGCGCTGGGTCCTGGCGAGATCGCGCAGCGTGTCCAGCGCCGGCGCCAGACGCAGGTCGATGCGTGCGGCGACGCCCGCCTCAAGCCAGTAGCGCCGCGCGATGGACGTCCATTCCGCACTGATGTCGCAGCACACGAGCTTGCCGTCGTCGGGCAATGCGGACGCCACTGCGAGCGCGCTCATGCCGGTGAAGGTGCCGACCTCGATGCAGCACTTCGCGCCGATCGCACGCACGAGCAGGGCGAGGAACGCGGCCTGGTCAGGCCCGATCTGCATGCCGGCCTGCGGCAGTTTCGCGGTTTCCTCGCGCAGACGCGCGGCGATCTGGCCTTCGCGCGAATGCGCCCAGACGAAGGCTTCGACGGCTTCGGATGAGGCAAGACGGCGGGTCATGGCGATCTCCTTGCGATGCTTGCAAGGATACTCGCCTGATCCGGATTGCGTCGGCGTGACGCTCAAACCAGGCGCAAATCTTCCGGCCTAGTCTGCGGAAACACGCGTTCGAGTTGCGCGGCGTTCAAGCCCCACAGGCGCGCGAACACGCCGCCGAGCAGGCCGCGATAGTCGTTGAGCACGGGGAAGTCGCGGTTCTGCAGCAGGGTCGATTGCGTCAATTTCACCTGTTCGCCGGCAACGCGACCGCCGGCGATGCCGCCGCCAAGCACCCAGTACACCGAGCCGTGGCCGTGGTCGGTGCCGCGGTTGCCGTTCTCGCGGAAGGTACGGCCGAATTCGGAAACGACGGCGACGGTGGTGTCTTTCCAGTCCTCGCCCATCGCGGTCGCGAACGCGGCGAGGCCGCGTGCCAGATTGCCGAGGTTGTTTGCCAGCGCGCCCTGCGCGCCGCCTTCGCCGACGTGGGTATCCCAACCGCCGACGTCGATGAACCCGAGCCGGTACTTGTTGCGCATCATCTGGGCGATGCGCGGCGCCTGTTGCGTGAATCCGTAAGCGTTCACCGCGCCGCGGCTGGCCTTCATCATCTCGTCGGCGAATTCCCCGGCGACCTGCTGGCGCAACGCCAGGCCTTCGGCAACGGGTTGCGCGAGCGCGGTGTCCTTGTACATGCCGGCGAGAACCGCGGATTGGCGCGCATCGAACGCGGCCTTGCCCACGCGTGCGAGGGAAATGTTCGGCACGTCGCCACCGCCCTGGAAACTCAAGGGTAGCGAACTTGTGAACGCGATCGGCGCGGCCGTGCCGTTGAGCGTGCCGGACAGGCGCGCGAGGAATCCGGAACGGTCGGCATGGACGTTTTCCGGCAGCCCGTGTTCGATGTCGTCCTGCGTCTCGAAGTGGCTGCGCGACAGGTTCGGCGTGCCGGCAAACGGCACGAAGGCAATCTGCTTCTTCGCGTACAACGGTTCCAGCGCTTCACGCACGGCGGGTGCCAGTGCCCAATCCGAGTCCAGCCGCAGCGCGCCGCCGGCCAACGAATCCGGGCGCGCGATGGCGATGTTAGGCCGCGACGCGTAGTAGAAATCGCTGGCGTAAGGCACGAGCAGGTTCGCGCAATCGTAACCGCCGCGCAGGAACACGAGCAGGAAGCGTGGCGAGGAGGCCGGCGCAGCGAACAGGCGTCCGGCGAATCCGGCGAGCGGCGCGGCAGCGAGAGTGGCGAGGAAATGGCGGCGTTGCATGGTCGTGTCCTTCAGCGGTAATTGGATTCGGGCGCGGCGAGCAGGTAGGTGTTCCACTCCAGCGGCGACTGCGCCTGATTGAGCGCGATCAGTGTCGGCTCCGACAGCCACGGCTTGATCGCCTGCGCGAACACAGGTCCGGACAGCTGCGGCACGCTCGGCATCGCCACGCCGTCGAACAGGTGCACGTCGCCCGCACCGATCACGCGGGCGAGTTCGAAGCGCGCGCTCATCTGACCGGATGAATCCCAGGCACTGGCGACGAGCGGATAGCCGTCTGGCGTCTGGTGGCCGAATTCGCCTTCGCCTTGGCTATTCAGCCAGACCACGAGGCGGCGCGGGTCCGGCACCTCGCGGCCATCGTAGGCCAGGCGCAGCGACGAGACGAGGTAATGCATCGGGTCCTTGAATTTCTTGCCCAGCGAGTCGGCGAATTCGGGCGCATCGAACATCGTGCGCAACACCGAGCGAATGTCGCCATGCGTGCGTTGGAAAGTCTCGGTCATCGCGTCGACGAGCGCGGCAGGCGGGTTGTCGGCGACGAAATACGTTGCCAGTTCCGTGGAGATGAAATGCGCGCAGGCCGGTTGCGCGACGAGCAGGTCGACGGCCTGGCGCACCTCGTCGAAACCGCTGCCGCGGATGCTGTGGCCGAGCAGTACCTTGTCGCCGAAATCGTGGCGCGCGGGATTGAACTCGAAGCCGTCGTGGCGGATGAGCAGCGCCTGCTGGTTCGCACGCAGGCGCGGCGTGCGCGGATTGAGCGCCACGCCGACGCCGGTGAGGATGCGCACCATTTCCTGCACGTCGTTCTGCGTATAACCGGCGTTGACGCCGAGCGTGTGCAGTTCCATCAGCTCGCGCGCATAATTTTCGTTGTGCTGTTTGGCCGCGTTGCGCGCGTTGTCGAGGTACACCAGCATGGCCGGATGCGTCAGCGTAGCCATGACGAGGTCGCGGAAGTTGCCCAGCGCATGCGGGCGGATCGCGTTTTCCACGTAGTCCGCGTCGAGCCAGGCCTCGGGACCCTTGCGGTCGAACACGTTGAAGTGGTTTAGCCAGAACCAGACCATCTGTTCCTTGAGCTGGGCCGGCGAATACACGGCGCGCAGCAGCTCGCGCTCCTGGGTTTGCACGGCGAGTGCGATGCCTTGCTTGCGCAGGGCCTTGCGCTCTTCGACCTTGGCCTTCGTATCGTCGATGGTCTTGAGCTTGTCGCGTGCGGCGACGAGCTTGGCGATGTCGTCGGCCATGGTCTGGTGCGAAATCGGCATCGCGTCGATCTGCGCTTGCACGGCTTGCGGCAGGCGCTCATCGCGCGCGGCGAGTTGCGCGTCGAGATAGTCGCGCCGGCCCATCTGCTCGAAGGCGGCAAGACTCGAGGAATTCACCCCGTAGGTAATGCGGTCGAGCCAGAGCACATCGGTATGGTTCGGCGCGGGGGTCGCCCGCGCCATCGTGGCGAAGACGATCGCCGCGGCAGTGACGGCGCGGTGGATTCGAGATGAAATCGTGCGGGACATGGCCTGTTTCCTCGGAGTTCGCCTGTCTGCAACGCAGCTGCGGCCTTGGCGTTTACAATCGAACCATGCAATCGAACGTAAAGCCGGCCTCGACGGTGGAGGCGCGCATCGCCGCGCTGGCCGATGTCTGCGTCAAATGCGGCCTGTGCCTGCAGCATTGCCCGACCTACCGCCTCGCCGCGAACGAGGCCGAATCCCCGCGTGGGCGCATCGCTTTCGCGCAGGCATTGGCACAGGGCAAGCTGGAGGCCTCCGCATCCGTCCTGACGCATCTGGACAACTGCGTCGCCTGCATGGCCTGCGAGCGCGTGTGTCCGTCGAAAGTGCAGTACGGTGAACTGATAACGACCACGCGAGCCTGGCTCGTGGATACCGGCAAAGCTTCGCGCACCGGGCGCTCGCTTGGCCGCCTGCTTGCGTACCCGCGCCTGCTTGGCGCGCTCCTGCGGCTTGCTAATTTGCCTGTAGTGCGAAGCGTTGCGCGCAGTCGTGCGATGCGGGTGTTGTTGCGTCCGTTCGGGTTGGATCGCGTGGTGGCTGAATTGCCGCGCCTGCCGCATGTCGATGCCATACCTTCGCTCACGCCTGCGTCGCCGCGCGGGCGCGTGGGGCTCTTCCTTGGCTGTGTCGCCGCGAGCGCGGACCGCGACGTGCACACGGCAGCGCGGACGTTATTGGAGGCGATGGGATACCAGGTCGTGCTGCCATCCGCGCAGGGCTGTTGCGGCGCATTGGCATTGCACAACGGCGATGCGGCGCAGGCGGATCGTCTGATGCAGTCGCTGCGCACGGTCTTTGCCGGCGCCGACGTCGATACGCTGCTGGTGTCGGCGTCCGGCTGTTTTGGCGCGCTGCGCGATCATGTGTTTGTGGAATCGAAAATCCGCGCGCGCGAGATTCACGAATTCCTGGATGCGGATACGCGCGTCGACACGCTGAAATTCCGTGCGTTGGCCGAAACCATTGCGCTGCACACGCCCTGCACGCAGCGCAATGTCGCGCGAGCGGATGGCGCCATCGCGCGCCTGCTGGCGCGGATTCCGCAACTGAAGATCGACGCCCTGCCTGCGCCGCCCGGCTGCTGTGGCGCGGCCGGCGATTATTTCCTGCGTCGCCCCGATATTGCGGATTCGTTGCGTTCGCAGACGCTGGATGGCGTGTTGGCTACGCGGGCGGAAACGCTCGTCACCAGCAATGTCGGCTGCCGGATTTT
>JAICYA010000206.1 GCA_025934455.1 Rudaea sp. | reverse complement strand
CAGGACGTTGGCGACGCCGAGTTTTTCGCCGATGCCGCGCAGATCCTCGTTCTTGCCCTTGAACTGGAACGACGAGGTGCGACCGACCACGCGCAGCGCATCAATGCGCGCCAGTGAATTGAGGATTTCCTCGGAGACGCCATCGGAAAAGAAACCGTTCTCCGCGTCAGCGGACATGTTGACGAACGGCAGCACCGCGATGGAATTTTCCAACACCGGGGTACTCGCGTCGCGGCGACGCGCGACAAAACGGTCGGTCAGCAGCAGCACCACCGCGAGCGCCAGCACCACGATGATCGCCTTGTCCATCCCGCCACCGGTCGAGCGTGCGATCGACGCATCCGCCGCAATTTCGCTTTCGCGCTTGATTCCTTGCGGCGTGAATTCGTAAAACCACGCGAACGCGAGCCAGAACGGAAAGCCAATGATCGCCGCGATCACGAACCAGCGCACGATCCAGTCCGGCGCGCCCAGCGGCGGCCCTAACTGGGCGATGCCCTGCGCCAGCGCCCATACCGCACCGGCGTACAGCACCGCCGCGCGCAGCACGTTGCGGCGCCGCAGTTCGCCGAGAAAGCTCACGGCTTCTCCTGCGCGATGGCGCGAAGGTGCTCCACGATATCGCGATTGTTGCTGGTCAGGTCCACCATTCGCGTTTCGAGGTCGGCGATGCGCAGGCGCAGGAATCGCAGCAGGTCCGGATTGGACCGCAGCGCCTTGACGGACCCGGCGATGACCTGCGCAGGCAGTCCGGTCGTGCACGGGTAATCGAGATTGCCGTGGATCGTGGCATAGTCGCCTGCCTTGATGTAGCGATCGCCGCAGTTCTTGCCCAGCGCACGCTGCACCTCGTTCGGCAGGATCATGCGGAAGGCTTCGCGGTAGTGCGACTGCATGCCTTCCTGTGTCAGGTTATCGAACGTGGCGATGTTGTAGAGCCGCATCGCCGTTTCGCGCAGGGTCTGGTCGCGGATCAGGCCGATCGTGCCGGTCGAGATCAGCTCGTCATAGGTGGCGCCGTGGCGGTTTCGATTCCGATACTGGGTGGCGCGATAGGCACTGACCAGCAAGGCCTCGTCCGCCAGCGGCGCCGTGCCTTCTAGTGCATCGACCGCGCGATTCGCATTGGCCAGCACCTCCTGGTTGTACGCGATCAGGAACTGGTATACCCAAGCCTCCTGGCGCAGGTCGGCTTTCAGGCGCTCGGTGAATACGTCGGACTGCTGATCGGTCGCGCGCTGCTGGTTCCAGTTCGACACTTGCATGCCGATGAACACGCCGAGCACGACGATCACCAGTTCGATGAAGACACCGGTCCATTGCTGCTGCTTGAGGTTCGCGACGAGGCGGCGCAGGATCATGGCTTGCCTACCTCATGCGAGTCGCCCAGTTCAGCGGTAATTGCCGCACGCAATTCCCTCGCGCTCGTGGTCCGGTCTCGGCCGATCCGAGAGGCAATGATCATGGTGGACATCCAGTAGCGAAGTTCCGACATCAAGGCGTGGTCGGAACGGATGGCGTCGACAATCGCGGCTGTTTTCGTTTCGTCCAGCTCGGCCTGGCAAGGCAGCAGCTTCTGGATCATCCGGGAATTGGACGAATAGCAGTGGTCCCAGATGTATTGCTGGACCGCAAGCGGAATGATCCCGCGCACGTGCTGGCGGTAGGCCGGACGCTCGGTCAGCGCCGGATTGGCGTCATTGGAATAGTAATTGGCCAGGGCATTGCGGAGCCGCGTATTGGAAATCAGGCCCAGCTCGCCGGAACTCTTCAATTCCACGAAAGTCGCATCGGTCGTGTAGAACTCCGCGACCTGGCTCGACTGGAAGTAAGCCAGCAGCAGCTGCCATTGCGTCGCGCCCTTCGCGTCCCCGGTCTCGGTGTAGGCGAGGCCCTGTTCACCGTACGCCGTGACGCGCCCCCAGAATTCCAGCCGGTCCTGATAACCGGCGATGTCGGCGTCCAGGTCATTGGCGATGCGTTGGAGGTAGCCGTGCGCGCGCGCGGCATCGACCCGCCCGGCATTCCAGTTCGACACCTGCAGGCCGATGAACACGCCGATGATGACGACGACGAGTTCGATGACGACCGCCGTCCAGTCCTGGCGGCGAAGAGCTTGCACTGCACGTCGCAACATGGTTGTACCCCTATGACGCTTTCGTCGTTACCGGCAATCCGTCCGTGTATCCGTGTTCGGAAAACACGCTCATGGCTCCTGCTTGATCTCGATCGCGATGATGCGCAGTTCCCGATTACCGACATTGCGCACCTTGTGCGGCGCCAACGGCGTGCCCCACAGCATCGTGCCAGGCGGCGGCGCCATGCCGGACGTGCGGCTGTCGAGCACGACGTTGCCGTCGCGATCCATGCGCACGATGTCGCTCCATGCCACAACATGTAGCACCGCGGGCCAGCGGTGCGCATGTAACGGCGTGGTTTCGCCCGCGGCAAGCCGCGTGTCGAGCACGCGCACGAATTCGTTTTCCAGCAGCACCTCATGGTGATCCGGCGCCGCGATCATGGCGTCGAGCAATGCATCGTTCGACGGCGTTTCTTGAATACGTGTTTCGCACATGTCGACCCCTCCACTCACTCACACTCGTAATTGCCCGCCGTATTCTTCTTGCACAGGTCGGGTGGCCCGTACTTGTCCCACAGCCCAACGAAACCGATATTGCGTGCGAACGCGGCGAATTCCGGCAGACGGCGCGCATCGCGCCCCTCCGGACCCCAGAAGCCCATGAAGAATCCCGCGTCGTCGCTGGTCGGACCCAGTGCGACGACCGCGAGCGCGCGCGCCGGTTGTCCGAGATTCATCAGGCCGAACGGAACGATCATCGGAACAGTGGCGGGCCTGCCGGCGAGGCAGGCGTCAAGCACCGCGATCGCCTTGGCGCGCGCTGCCGCGTCGCCACCGAGCCCGCCGTCGAGATAGATCGGCGTATCGACGGCCGGATTCCTCGGGCATCCGACATGGCCCGCGGTCGCGTTGATCGTGGGCAGGCTCAGCGCACGCGCCAGGGCAAGATCGCCGCGCGCTCGCGCCACGGCACCTCGCCCGAAAACGGCGAAGGTAAGCCCAAGTTCGTCGGCCTTTTTGAACAGCCTTTCGGCGCCATCGATATTGCCCGCGTAGAGGTACTGGCGGCCACGCCAATACAGTGCGTTCGGCAACAAGGGATCGATGTCCAGCGCGCGATCGAGGTGGGCAATGCCTTCGCGCGTGTAACCGGTGTCGATCAGATTCTGTCCCGCGTACAAATGCACCGACGCGTCGTTCGGCACTAGCGCAAGCGCCCGGTCCAGCGCGACCCGCGCATCGATGAAGCGGCGCTGGCGGCGCGCCAGCATGCCCAGCGCGACCTGCGCCTCGACATCCGCCGGATCCAGAGCGAGCGCAACGTGCGCATGCGGCTCGACCTCCGACAAGGACGCACCGTAACGGGCTTGCCCGAGAACATGGATCATCGCCAACCGCGACTGCGCGCGCGCGAAGTTCGGATCGAGTTCGATCGCCTGCCGCAGCCAGCCGATCGCCTCGCCCATCAATGCGTAGTCGCGCCGGTTGAACGCATCGGTCGCATGCAGATACAAGTTGTACGCTTCGGAATTTGTGGTTCCGGCATTCACCAACCGCGCCTTCTGGTCACCCGCCAGCACGACTTTCAATTGATCCGTGATCGCGCGTGCGATGCTTTCCTGCAGCTTGAACACGTCGGAAAGATCGCCGTCGTAGGCATGCGACCACAGGTGGGTGTCGTCGGCCACGCGGATCAGTTGCGCGGTGATGCGTACCGCGTTGCCCTGCTTGCGCACCGAGCCTTCAAGGATGTTAGCCACGCCGAGCGCCTTGCCGATGGCGCGCAGGTCCTCGTTGCGGCCCTTGTAATAGAACGACGAGGTGCGCCCGGCAACTTTCAGGTCGTTGACCTGCGCTAGCGCGTTGAGGATTTCTTCCGACATGCCATCGGAAAAATAGCCTTGGTCATGCGCGGGCGATAGATCGGTGAACGCGAGCACCGCAATTGACTTGCCGCTGGCGGCGGCTTGCGCCGGCAAAGCAGTGGGCGCTGCTGGTGCCGCGTCTCGGCGCGGCGCCAGCACGAACTTGTCCACGGCAAAGTACAAAAGTGCACAAATCAGCACGACGATGATCAGCCGGTCCATGCGTCGCGCGGTCTGTAGCGCGATCGACTCCTCAGGCTTCACTTCAGTGTCGCGCTTGATTCCGCCGGGTGTCAGCTCGAACACCCAGCTGAAAACCAGTGCCGGCACGAAGCCGAGCGCCAGCGCAATGATCAATGCGCGCAACGCCCAGGCCGGCACATCAAACGCCGGGAATACCGTGCTTGCCACTTGCGTAAGCAGCCACGCGCCGACCAGATACAAGCCAGCCATGCGGATGACGTTGCGGCGCCGCAGTTCGCCGAGAAAGCTCACGGCTT
>JAICYA010000480.1 GCA_025934455.1 Rudaea sp. | reverse complement strand
CAGCACTGGATCGACTCGATCCACCAGAACCGCGGGCTGTCCTGCACCGACTGCCACAACCCGATGGCGCGGCTGTCGCCCGAAGGCGTGCTGGCGAAATCCTCGATCAACGAAGTCTGCTCGACCTGCCACCAGGACATCCGCG
The DNA here is from genome assembly GCA_025934455.1 of Rudaea sp. The sequence continues at coordinate 1,478 of JAICYA010000480.1, read as the reverse complement.
CCAAGTTCAACCGCCGCTCGCACATGCCGCTGCCGGAAGGGCAGATGGCCTGCACCGACTGCCACAACCCGCACGGCTCGATCACCAGGCCGCTGCTGAAGACCGATACGGTCAACGAGACCTGCTACACCTGCCACGCCGAGAAGCGCGGGCCGTTCCTGTTCGAACACGCGCCGGTGCGCGAGAACTGCCTGACCTGCCACGACCCGCACGGTTCCAACCAGCAGGCATTGCTCACGCTGCCGGTGCCGATGCTGTGTCAGCAATGCCACACCATGACCGGGCATCCCAACGACCTGCTGACGACGGCAGGACTTGCGGCCGGACCCGCTCCGGACGAGCGGCTGATCGGCCGCGCCTGCCTGACCTGCCACACCAACATCCACGGCTCGAACAACCCGTCCGGTTCGCGGTTCCACAAATAACCCTCCCGTGCGCCTGCTGCAGCCTTTCTCGATGATGCAGAACCAAACCTCAACAACTCCCGACTCACCGTTGCACGGCAACGGTTCGGCAGCTCCCTTGACTCAAGGGGGCAGGACAGCCCGTGATTCGCTGGTGCGGCGGCGGTAGGGAGAGTCCATGCGCAAAATGCTCGCCGCATCGCTGGCCATCGCCATCACCGCATCCCTCGCGGGACCGCGGGCGTTTGCCGACTCCAGCGACAGCGCGCGCGTGGGCGACATCCAGTACGGCAATGCCCTCGATCCCACCGGCTGGGCGCCGCTGCTGTGGGCCGATCCGCGCGGGTTCTCATGGCTGCACGCCGGCATGATGCGAACGCCCAGCGGTGTGCTTTATGCCTACCCGCCGCAACGCGACGACAAGAGTTCACCACTCTACAAGAACAGCGATTGGGTGTACTCGGGCTTTCTGCAACTGGGTTACCTGCACCTCGGCGGCGACACGCACGCTGAGTTCTTCCGCCAGTACGCCGGCTGGAAGAGCGGCATGGCGCTCGGCCTGTTCGCGCTGTATGCCGACAATCCGAAAACCGGCCAGTACGTCGAATTCCGCGGCAGTCGCTTGAGCGGCGGCGACCAGTATTACCGCCTGCGCGCCGGGCAGTACGGCAGCTACAGGATCGAAGCGTTCTACCGCAACATTCCGCACGACGTCACCACCAACGCGTATCCGCTGTGGAACGGCATCGGCAGCACGAACCTGACGCTGCCAGCACCGCTGGTGCCCGGCGGCAGTACGCCCGCCGAAGTCGCAGCCGTCGACAAAACGCGTACGCGGCAAACCATCGGCCCCACGCGCAGGCGCGAAGGCCTCAGCTTCGAAGACAGCTTCTATCGCGACTGGACCGGCTACGTCTCGATCGTCAGCGAGAAGCGCACGGGCGACCGGTTGTGGGGCGGCCCGATGTACTTGAACTACATCCTCCCGGACAACGGCGGTGCATTGGAAACCGCGCGCCCGATCGACTTCACCACCACCGACGTCAGCATCGGGCTGCGCGACGTCGGCGCGAT
>JAICYA010000157.1 GCA_025934455.1 Rudaea sp. | reverse complement strand
GCATGGCTCCCGATGCGTTTTGTGAGCCAAATCCGACACGGCCCTGGCCGCCGAAGGTACGGAAAAGTCCGCCAACATACACGTTCCCTATCGAGTCAATTGCTAATGCCTGGACGTTGTTGTCGGTATCTGCAGTCCAGGTTGTGTCCACCGATCCAGTTGAGGTGGCAGATAGTTTGCAAAATAGTTCCTCCCAAAACCGCTGTTGATTAGGTAACCTCCAACATAGATCGACCCATGGCCGTCTAGCGCAAGTGCGTACGTAGTTGCCTGACCAAATCCCGCCGGGTTCCATGTCGTGTCGAGCGCCCCTGTCCCTGTTGCTGCAAGTTTCGCTAGTCCCCCGCGGTACAAGCCGCCGGCTAAGCTGAAATCCCCACCCACGTAGAGATTGCCACTTGCATCAAGGGCTATCGCGTGGACTGAAGTCTCGACATCTGGATTCCAGTTGGTGTCCGCAGCGCCAGTTCCGCTGGTCGAAAATTTTGCGATACCCTGAAGTTGTCGCCCTCCGATGCCAGTGAAGTATCCGCCGACAAAAATTGAGCCTTGGTTGTCAGTCTTTAGCGCGTAGACCGCGATGGTGCCGGTACTAGTGCTTGCAGGATTCCATGCTGCGTCTACCACACCTGAGTTCAACGAAACTCTTGCAAGATCAGCTCGCTCAAGTCCACCGACGCTGCCGAAGTTCCCCCCTAAGTAGACCCACCCGTTGTTGTCGGTTTCCAATGCATCGACGCCCCAGCTGTCGACTTCAGGGCTCCAGGTCGGATCAACATTGCCTTGGCCGCTCGGATCGAGTTTTGCTACGTGAGTACGCGTTACGCCGCCAATGACACCGAACTGTCCGCCCGCAATGAGTTCTCCCGCCGCGTCGAGGGCAAAAGCATACACACCTAAATCGGCTCCCGGATTCCATTCCGGATCCAAAGTGCCATTCGGCTGCAGTCGAGCAATGTTTGATCGAGCAACTCCATTTACCGTACTGAAATTTCCACCCAAAATGACGCCGCCATCTGGCACGACGATCACCGCATTGACGCTCCCGCCGAGCGACAACTGAACCGCAGGAACATCGAATGGCAGCGGCGTCTGAGCATTCGCGATCAGACAAGTGAGTAGAAAAAAGGTCGCTAGAATTCTGACGATCATGAGACTTCGCATGATTGAGAATGGTCCAAGCATACTTTTCCACCCTGAGCACCAACGGCAGGGTGACTAAGCAGACTAAAGTAGCGCAGTTCGAGACTTTACTGGTGTCGGAGTGGTTTTTGAAGAGTTTGTAGCCCAATTGCTGCCCCTCGCGACAGGCAGCTCAGGGTCGACATCAGCCAAGTCGACGGCACCGGAATTCGCGCGTCAAGGTGAAATCTTGCGCTTTATCGCGCGCGCAACCGCCGGCGGCAAACTCGGCAACGCACGCAACATCCACGGCAGGACGCGGCGCTTGGCGCCGCCGAGCGATTCGGGCACCAGCGCCTCGATCAAGTGCGGACCGGGATGAGCCAGCGCATATTCGAGCGCCTTGCAGAAATCCTCGGCCGCGTCCACGCGCACCGCGTGCACGCCCATGCCCTGCGCGAGACGGGCGAAATCCAGCACCGGCTTGCGCAGGTCCAGTTGCGATAACGCCTTCGGTCCGATCCGGTCCGCGCCGACGCGTTCGAGTTCGACGTTGAGAACGGAATACGACGCGTTGTTGAAGATGATCGCGGTGACGTCGAGCTTCTCGCGCGCCATCGTCCACAGCGACTGGATCGTGTACATCGCCGAGCCATCGCCGATCAGCGCCAGCACCGGACGCTCCGGGCAGGCGATTGCCGCGCCGACGGCGTTGGGCAGGCCCTGGCCGATCGCGCCGCCGGTGAGGGTGAGCAGGTCGTGGCGCGGCGCGCCAGCGGTCATCACGCCCAGCATCAGGCCGGAGGTGATCGCCTCGTCGACGACGATGGCATTGTCCGGCAACAGATGTCCCACCGCCTTGCACACCTTGGCGGCGGTGAGTTTGCCGCGTGGACGCACGGGACGCCGCACGGCTTGCAGCGCAGGCACGGCCTTGTCCGCGCCGAGAAAATGCGCGAGTTTGTCCAAGCTCGCGGCAGCGTCTTGTGCCGGCGTGGCCAACGTGTGCACGACACAAGTATCAGGCACGAGATAACTCTTCTTGCCCGGATAACCGAAGAACGACACCGGCGCCTTGGCATCGACCAGGATCAGATTCCTCACGTCTGCAAGCTGCACGCTCGCAAGTTCCGCGAGATAAGCGATGCGTTCGACCGGCGGCAAACCGGCGCCGCGTTCCAATCGCGTTGGAAAAGTCTCGGCCAGCAGCGTGACTCCTGCGTGCGCGGCGATGCGCGCGGCGGCCAGCAATGCGTTCTCGCGCAGCGCGTTGCCGCCGAGCAGCAGCGCGGTTTTTCCGCCTGAGCGGATCGCCTCGGCAATCGCACGCACGGCCGCATCGTCGGCAACCCCAGGCGTCGGCGCGGATGGCGGCGGACACGGCACGCCGCCCTCGCTCCATGACACGTCCGCGGGCAGGATCAACGTGGCGACCTGGCCGGGCAGTCCGCGCGCGACTGCGATCGCCTCGACCGCATCGCGGCAGAGATCCGCCGTGGATTTCGACGTGCGCACGAATCCCGGCGAGACATTGCGGGCAACGGTTTCGATGTCCGATTGCAACTGCGCGTCGTACTGCACGTGATAGGTCGCATGATCGCCGACGATGTTGAGCACCGGCACCCTGCCCTTGCGCGCGTTGTGCAGGTTCGCGAGGCCATTGCCGAGGCCGCAGCCCAGATGGAGCAAGGTCGCGGCCGGCTTGCCGGCCATGCGCGCGTAACCGTCGGCCGCGCCGGTGGCCACGCCTTCGAAGAGCGCGAGTACGGCGCGCAAGCGCGGTTCGCCGTCCAGCGCCGCGACAAAATGCATCTCGGAAGTGCCGGGGTTGGAAAAACACACCTCGATGCCGGCGTCCGCCAGGGTCTTGATCAGGGCTTGTGCGCCGTTCGGCATGGAGATTTCCTTCGAAGTCGTCAAATCTTGTCGAGGTGGTTCGCGCCAATGTCGGCAATGCGGGTGACGCCAGCCATCGTCATCGTCAGTTTCAATTCGCGCTGCAAGGTGGCGAGCAGATCGCGCAATCCGGCTTCGCCCGCACCGGCCAGCGCCCACACCCAGGGGCGACCGATCAGCACGCCGCGCGCACCCAGCGCCAAGGCCTTGAAGATGTCCGCGCCACTGCGCACTCCGCCATCGACCAGCACCTCGGTCCGCGCGCCGACACCCTGCGCGATCGCCGGCAGTTTGGAAACGGACGAGGCCGCGCCATCGAGCTGGCGGCCGCCGTGGTTGGAGACGACGATGCCATCCGCGCCCACGTCCACGGCCGCACGCGCGTCGTCGGCGTCGAGGATACCCTTGAGCAGCAGGCGACCTTTCCAGTGACCGCGCAGCCACTCGATGTCGCGCCAGGTCACGCGCGTATCGAATTGCGAATTCACCCACGCCCAGAATGCGGTGAGGTCGCGCGCGCCGGGCACCTGTTCGGTCAGGTTGCCGAAATTCAGCGGCCTACCGCGCAACGCCACGTTCCACAGCCAGTGCGGACGCGGCAATACCTGCACCGCCTTGAGCAGCGCTGCGCGCAGGCCCTTGCCGCCGACGCCGTTGCGGGTATCGCGATGACGCATGCCGGGGATCGGCAGGTCGATGGTGAAGACCAGCGTGCGGCAACCGGCGGCCCAGGCGCGTTCGAGCAGGGCGACGATGACGTCGCGGTCGCGGATCATGTAGAGCTGGAACCAGAATGGTGCGCGGCTCGCGGCCTGCACCTCGGCCAGCGGACAGATGCCAACCGTGGACAGCGTGAACGGCACGCCCGCGGCATTCGCCGCGCGCACTGCCTGCGCTTCGCCGCGCCGCGCCATCATGCCCGCCATGCCGACCGGTGCGAGCGCGAGCGGCATCGCGCAATCCTCGCCGGCGAGCGTCGCGCGCGTGTCCACATTTTCCACGTTGACCAGCACGCGCTGGCGCAGGCGGATCGCGGCCAGATCCGCGAGGTTGGCCGCGAGCGTGATTTCATCGCCGGCAGCGCCATCGATGTAGTCGAACAGGAAACGCGGCAGGCGACGTTGCGCGAGACGGCGGTAATCCAGTGCGGTGGCGGGATACGAAAGGCTCATGAAAACCGCTCCTTGCCCGTGATCGAACGCGCCGCGGCGCGCGCGGTAAGAATACAACCGGGCAGGAAGGTGCCTTCGAGCGAACGCTTGCCGCTGGCGCCACCGCCGCCGAAACCGGCCGCCTCACCCACGCAATACAGGCCGGGAATCGGCTGATCGTGGACATCGAGCACGCGGCTGTGCAGATCAGTGCGCAATCCTCCCAGGCTCTTGCGCGTGATGAGTTGCATGCGGATGGCGATGAACGGCCCGGCGCCGTGCGTTTGCAGCGGCGCGGGCTTGCAGGTGCGCAGGCGATCCGGCCCCCACTGCCGCGCATGCGCGATGCGGCGGATCTGGTCGTCGTTCTCCAACTTGTTGCCGTTGGCGAAGTTGGCGTCGAAGGTGTCCGCGGTGGCCTGCAATACGAGCGGATCGACGTCGTGCGAGGCGGTCAGCGCATTCATCTTCGCCGCCAGACCGGACAAGGTGTCGTCCACCAGGAAATCCCGGCTCTCGCGCAGCATCTGGCGCACGAGGCGATGATTGCCAAACAGGGTTTCGTAAAGGAACTGCGGGAACTGCTGGTCGCGGATGCGCGGGTTATGCTCGGCGCCGGAGATCGCGAATTCCTTGATCGCGATGCGCCAGTTCAGCAGGTGCCAGGTCCAGGGCTTTTCCTGCTCGGCCACGCGCCGGCACAGCCAATGCGTATCGAAGCCGGTGACGAGCGGCTGCGGACCGATGCGCTCGCCGCGATGATTCAGCCACAATGCCGACTTGCACGGGATCGTCGACAAGCCGTGTCCTTCGAAATGCGGATACGGGTGCGGAAATCCGGCCGCGTAATTCCACATCTCGCCGGCATGCGTGATCTGTGCGCCGAGTCCGGCGGCCAGATGATGCAGCTTGCCGTCGGCAAAGGGATGCGCGCCGTTGAGCATCGCCTCTGGCATCGCCCTGCCCTGCGGCCAATTCGCGCGCACTTGTTCGTGGCTGCCGTTGATGCCGCCCATTGCCAGCACAACGACGCTCGCTTGCAAACGAGTTTCGGCAGCAGTCAGCTCATCGATTGCAACAGCTCCATCGATCCGACCGGCGCTGCGGTCCAGTTGCGTGACGCGCTGGCGATGCAGCACGGTGAGCCGACCGTCGTCGGCCGCGCGCAGCGCCGCGATCATGCGTCGCGTGAGTTCGCGCGAGGTACCCCAGACAATGTGGTAACGCGGCAGGCTGTTGCCGTCGCCGTACAGGCCGCGCTCCACCCAGTTCACCGCCGGCATGAAGCGCACGCCTTCGCGCAGCAGCCAGTCGTGCACCTGCGCGCGCGAATGCT
>JAICYA010000341.1 GCA_025934455.1 Rudaea sp. | reverse complement strand
GCCGAGGCGGCGATGATGGCCACGCGCGGGCGTCGCCCGAGAATTGCAAAGAGGCGCTTGAAGATTCCGGTCTGGCCGGCGCCACGCACGCTGGCGCCGAGCGGCACCAAGTAGCCGCGTGATTGGTCGGGGGAAAGACGGGCAGGCATGGTCAGGCCGCCTTGCCGACCTTGCTGCCGTTGTCGCGCACAAGCTGTGTGCTCAACCAACGACCGGCCTCGATCAATTTCGGCAAATCGATGCCGGTTTCGATGCCCATGCCATGCAGCATGTAGACGACGTCCTCACTCGCCACGTTGCCGGTCGCGCCGCGCGCGTAGGGGCAGCCGCCGACGCCCGACACGGCCGAGTCGACGACGCCAACACCGAGTTCCAGGCAGGCCAGGATGTTCGCCAGCGCCTGTCCGCGCGTGTCGTGGAAATGCACGGCGAGCGCAGGCATCGGTACCTGTTCGGCCACGGCGGCGAGCATGGTGCGTGCCTTCGCCGGGGTGCCGATGCCGATCGTGTCGCCGAGCGAAATCTCGTAACAGCCCATATCGTGCAGGCGTTTTGTGACGCGCACCACGTCGACGACCGGCACTTCACCTTGATATGGACAGCCGAGCACGGTGGATACATAGCCGCGCACGGCAACGCCATCGGCCCGGGCGCGTTCCATCACCGGCGCGAAGCGGGCGATGGATTCGTCGATGGACGCATTGATGTTCTTCTGGTTGAACGCCTCGCTGGCCGCGGTGAACACGGCGATTTCCGCCGCTCCGGCGGATCGAGCGCGTTCGTAGCCTTGCAGGTTCGGCACCAGGACCGGATAGCGCACCCCGGGTTTCTTGCGTATGGATGCATAGACGTCCGCCGCATCGGCCAGTTGCGGCACCCATTTCGGACTGACGAAGCTGGTCGCTTCGATCGTCTGCAAGCCTGTTTCGGAGAGCCGGTCGATCAGTTCGATCTTGACCGCCGCCGGCACGATGGTCTTTTCGTTCTGCAGGCCGTCGCGCGGACCGACTTCGACGATGCGGACGTGGGTGGGCAGGGAACTCATTGCGGCTTCTTTGCGGAGGTGCGTTCCAAGTTGCGTTCGAAGGCGTCCGCAGCCTGCTTGCTGCGCACGAAGATGGTCGGAGTGACGCCGTCGAAGATGGGCTCGCTGCGCACGATCTCAAGCATGCGCGCCGGGTCGCCACGCACGAACACGTGCAATCCGTTCCTTGACTTGCCGACGGTGCCATCGATCTTGTCGTCGATAACAAGCTGGGCGACGCGCTTGCTGTTGACCATGTCGATTTCCAGACGGTCCCCACTGATGGTGTAACGCGCGAAAAAATAGGCGTGCGCGGGCGCAGGCTCGATCGCGTAGGGCGGATCGAGGTCTACCAGTTCCTTGAATGCGGCGGCCTCAACGCTGAGGTAATCCCGTCCGTCGACCTGTTTGTAACGTATCGGCAACTCGACGCGGCGACCCGGTTTGTCCGCTGCGGGCTTGTCGATCACGAACAAATGACAGGCATTGTCCACATAAATGGCAGCGGATTGGTCGGCGGGATCGGGGCCTGTCCACAGGCCTTTCCAGCGCGCATCGCAACTTTCCTGTCGGCCGCCCAGCGGCGACTCGAATCGCGTTTCCACGCAACCGCCGAGCGCGATCGCCGATAGCGCGATCCAGACGCAGGCACGTAGGTTCACGTCGACTCCTTGAAACGCACGAGGATGGCATCGGCCTCGACGAACTCGCCGACCTTCGCGCTGATCGACTCGATCGTCGCCGTGTGCGGCGCCTTCAGGCTCAATTCCATCTTCATCGCTTCCATGACCAGCAATTCCTGGCCTTCGGCGACCTCGTCGCCGGCCTTGGTCTTGACCACGACGATGCGGCCGGGCATCGGTGCGACGATGCGGTCGCCGGATTTGTGCGAGCTCGACGTGAACGCGAAAGCCCTCGCCCGTTCGAAGCGCGTGCGCCGCATGTCGTCGTGCACGACGATACGAGTGGCGTCCGCGTCCGCGCGGTAGCGCCGCACCACACCATCGAATTGAGCAATCAGGAATCCATCCAGCAAGATCGCATTGGCGACATGACAACTCGCTTCTGCGTGGCTCAGCGCGTAGTTTCCATTTGCGCCGTGCGCGGCGATTTCGACGCGCTTGCCGCCGTGTTCCAGGGCCACAATGCGCTTGCCCGGATGACCGAGCCGCCATCCACCCGCATCATGCCATGGCGAATGCGGATCGCCGTTCGTGCGAGCGAGGCGGCGTGCGCGATCTTCCTCGTCGAGCAGCGCTGCAGTCGCAGCGGCGAACAATGTTGCGACGTCGGCGTCGGCATCCCGTGGCAGGAATTCGGACAACTGGCGGTCGAGGTAACCGGTGTCGATGCGGCCTTCGACGACGGCTGGATGGCGCACAAGGCGTTCGAGGAAAGCAATGTTCGATTTTGGACCGATGACCTCGCATTGCGCGAGCGCCTCGCGCATGCGTACGAGCGCATCCGCGCGCGTGCGATCCCAGACGATGAGTTTGGCAATCATCGGATCGTAAACAATCGTCACCGTATCGCCTTCGACCACGCCGCTGTCGATGCGCACGTGAGCATCCTGTGGCGGCAGGCGCAGGCGTTGCAGCTTTCCGGAGCCGGGCAGGAAGCCGGCCTGCGGGTCTTCGGCGTACAGGCGCAACTCGATGGCGTGGCCGTCCTGCGGCACGGATTTGTTGCGGATCAGCGAGCCGGGCAGCGCTTCGCCGGCGGCCACGCGCAACTGCAATTCGAAGAGATCCAAGTGCAGCGTCATCTCGGTGACGGGATGCT
>JAICYA010000052.1 GCA_025934455.1 Rudaea sp. | reverse complement strand
GGAAACGGATCCACGGCGCAGGCGCTGCAATGGTTTGCCGACCGCAGCGCCGACGCGCTGCCGCAAGCGAGCGCGATCAGCGTGCCGCTATGGGTCTACAAGACGCTGATGCTGCTCTGGGCGCTGTGGCTCGCGAACGCGCTGATCGGCTGGCTGCGCGATGCATTTGCCGCATGGACCCGCGACGGTTATTGGCGCAATTCGCCAAAGCCCGCAGTTGTCGACGACGCCGCCAAGGAAAAACCGGCGGACGCTTCATGACGGCAGATACGGTACGTGGCCTGCTTGCCGATGCGCAGGCCGCGCTGTCCGGCGACGACATGCGCGGCGAAGCGGAACTGTTGCTGGGCCATGCGTTGGGCGTGGACCGCGCATGGCTGATTGCGCATCGCGACGACGCGGTCGCGCCCGCGTTGGCCGGGCAGGTGCGCTGCTGCGTCTCGCGCCGCGTGGCGGGCGAGCCGGTCGCTTACATCATCGGTCGTCGCGGATTCCACGCCATCGACCTGGCGCTCACGCCGGACGTTCTGATCCCGCGTCCGGAAACCGAATTGCTGGTCGAACTCGCCTTGCAGCGAATTCCACAAGGCGCAAAAGTGGACATCGCCGACCTTGGCGCCGGCTCCGGTGCGATTGCGCTGGCCATCGCACAGGCGCGCCCGCAGGCGCACGTGCTGGCCACGGATGCGAGTGCCGTGGCGCTCGACGTCGCTCGCGGCAACGCGCAGCGGCTTGGACTCGGCAAGGTGGAATTCGTGCAGGGCGACTGGTGCGCGGCGCTCGGCGCGCGGCGTTTCGAGCTGATCGTGTCGAATCCGCCCTACATCGCGCAGGGCGATGCGCATCTGCAGTGCGGCGACCTGCGTTTCGAGCCGCGCATGGCGCTGGCTTCGGGCCCGGACGGACTCGACGCGATCCGCGCCATCGTTCGCGATGCGCCCGATCACCTGAACGCCGGTGGCTGGCTGCTGCTCGAACACGGATTCGATCAGGGCGCCGCCGTGCGTGCGTTGTTGCAGCAAAGCGGATTTGTGGAAGTTTTCACCACACCCGACCTGGAAGGCCGCGAGCGGGTGAGCGGCGGCGTCAGACCGCGTTGACGACGCCAACGCGAGGCGCGCTGGCGAACTGCGGCCAGCGCGCGAGGATCGCCGCGCGGATGCCGGCCGCGTCGATGCCCGCCTCGGCGAGCAACTGTTCGCGGCTGGCGTGTTCGAGGAAGGCATCCGGCAAGCCGATCTGCAGCAGTGGCGTCTGCACGTTTTTTGCGGCGAGCAATTCCGCGACCGCACTGCCGGCGCCGCCGGCGACGGCAGTGTCCTCGATGGTGACGAACGCGGTGTGCGTGCGCGCCAGTTCGAGAATCAGCGTTCCGTCCAGCGGTTTGACGAAGCGCATGTTGACGACGGTCGCACCGAGTTCGCTGCCGATTTCCAGCGCGGCGGCAAGCGGACTGCCGAAGGCGAGGATGGCCAGTCCGGCACCGCGCCGGCGGATTTCCGCCTTGCCGATCGGCAAGGCTTTCAATTCGGGTTCGATTTTCGCACCGGTGCCGCTGCCGCGCGGGTAGCGCACGGCGGCGGGACCTTCGTGTCTGAACGCCGTCGTCAACAACTGGCGGCATTCGTTCTCGTCGGATGGCGCGGCGACGAGCATGTTCGGGATGCAGCGCAGGTAGGTCAGGTCGAAACTGCCCGCATGCGTGGCACCGTCCGGCCCGACCACGCCGCCACGGTCGATGGCGAAGGTGACGTCGAGATTTTGCAGGGCGACGTCGTGGATGAGCTGGTCGTAACCGCGTTGCAGGAAGGTCGAGTAGATCGCGACTACGGGTTTGGCGCCTTCGCAGGCCATGCCGGCGGCGAGCGTGACCGCGTGCTGCTCGGCGATGCCGACGTCGAAATAACGTTGCGGATATTCCTTCGCGAAACGCACCAGGCCGGAGCCTTCGCGCATCGCCGGGGTGACCGCGTACAGCTGCGGATCGGCCGCGGCCATGTCGCACAGCCAGTCGCCGAAGACTTCCGTGTAGCTTTTCTTGCCGGCGGATTTTTTCGCCACGCCCTTGTCCGGATCGAACGGTCCGACCGCGTGGTATTCGATCTGTGCCGCTTCCGCCGGCGCGTAGCCCTTGCCCTTGGTGGTGACGATGTGCAGCAACTGCGGGCCCTTGAGGTCTTTGAGCGTTTTCAGCGAATGCAGCAACTGCGGTAGATCGTTGCCGTCAATCGGCCCGAAATAGTGGAAATTGAATTCTTCGAACAGGGTCGACGGCACGAACATGCCCTTGAGGTGTTCCTCCCAGCGCTTGAGGAAACGCCACAGCAGGCCGTCGCGGCGCAGGCGGCGCTTGGTGCCTTCGCGCAATGCGTTCAGGCGCCGGCTCACCATCAGGCGAGCGAGCATCTTCGGCAGCGCGCCGACGTTCTCGCTGATCGACATCTGGTTGTCGTTGAGGATGACGAGCATGTCCGGATCGACGTCGCCGCCGTGGTGCAGCGCCTCGTAGGCCATGCCGCCGGTGAGGCCGCCGTCGCCGATGATGGCGACAATCTTGCGCGCATCGCCTTTGCGTTGCGCGGCAATCGCCATGCCGAGCGCGGCCGAGATCGAAGTGGACGAATGACCCACGCCGAACGCGTCGTAAGGACTTTCGTCGCGCCGCGGAAACGGCGCGAGGCCGTCCTTGTGCTTGATCGTGTGGATGCGGTCGCGGCGGCCAGTGAGGATCTTGTGCGGGTAGCACTGGTGGCCGACGTCCCACACGAGGCGGTCGTTCGGCGTGTCGAACAGGTAATGCAGCGCGACGGTCAGCTCGACCACGCCCAGGCCCGCGCCGAAGTGGCCGCCACTGCCGGCGACCTGTTCGATAAGGTATTCGCGCAGCTCGCGTGCGACCGCGGGCAACTCGCCCGCGTCGAGCTTGCGCAGGTCGGCGGGCGAATCGATGTGGGAAAGGCGCGGGTAGCGCGTGGGGTCAGTCATCTTTGTATTTTCGGCCACGCGGCCAGTCTGGGCAAGGATTGCGGCGCCGGCATGGCGGCGCCGTGGCGATTTCAGAGCTTGGCGTCTGGGCCGCGCCGACCCAGCGTCTTGCGGATCGTCTGGCGGATGCGGATGTGGCGATCCGCGTCGCGCGTCTCCTTCAGGCGCCGCGAATGCGCGGTGACGAGGTCGCCGCGGGTCAGCACGCCGACCAGCTTGGTCGGTGCTTCGCGCGTTGCCACGATCACGCTGCCGACGTTGTGCTCGACCATGTGGTCGGCCGCCTCGCGCAGGGAGTGATCCTCGAACACCACGAGCGGCGGCTGCGTGAGCAGGTCGCCGATGCGCGCGAGTTCCGCGTGCGCGGGATCGAGCAATTCGCGCCGCGTGATGATGCCGCGCGCGTTGCCGGAATCGTCCAGTACCGGATAGCCGAGGAACTGCGCCTTGGCCTCGCCCGAGGCGAGCCAGCGGCGGATCTCGCCGAGCTCGTCGGACGTCTTGAGCGCGGTGACGTTGCGCGAGGCGCTGTCGCGCACCAGTACCTGGTCCAGGTAATCGGCCGCGTATTCGGTCGGCACGCGCACGCCGCGACGCGCGATTTTCGCGGTCATGATCGTGTCGCGCATGGTCAGGCTGGAAACGAGGTAGGCTGCCGCGCAGCCGCCGAGCAGGGGCAGGATGCCGGCCGGTTGCAACGTGGTTTCGAACGCGAACACCACCGAGGTGAGCAGGGCACGCGAAGCCCCGGCGAAGATCGCGGCCATGCCGACCAGGCCCGCAATGCGCGGGTCGATGCCCAAATGTGGAAAAAGCGACAATGCGGCGTAACCGGCGACACCGCCGAACGCGCCGCCGATCGTGAACAGCGGTGCCAGCGTGCCGCCCGAGGTGCCGCTGCCGAGTGCGATCGACCAGGACAGGAACTTCATCACGCACAGGAACATCAGCGCCTGCGCGGTGAAGTTGCCGGCGACGATCTGTTCGATGTTGGTGTAGCCCACGCCGAGCGTGAGCGGCGCGAAATAGCCGACCACGCCGACGGCGATGCCGCCGATCGCGGGCCACCACATCCAGTGCACGGGCAGGTGATCGAACGCGTCTTCGATCGCGTAAACGAGCCAGGTCACGCCGACGCTGACCGCACCGAGCAATGCGCCGAGCGCGACGTAAAACGCGAGCGCGCCGCCGCCGGGCGTCGCGATCGCGGGCATGGCGAACACGGCCTGCGACCCGACCATCGCGTAACGGATGCCGGCAGCGGTCGTTGTAGCCAGCGCAACCGGAATCAGCGAGCGCGGGCGCAACTCGAACAGCAACAGTTCCACGGCGAGGATTGCGGCCGACACCGGCGATCCGAACACGGCGGCCATGCCGGCCGCGGCGCCGGCGGCGAGCAGGATCTTGCGTTCGGTCGCGGTCACGCGCAGGAGCTGGCCAATCAGCGAGCCGAGCGCGCCGCCGGTCGCGATGATCGGGCCTTCGGCGCCGAATGGTCCGCCCGTGCCGATCGCGATGGCCGACGAAACCGGTTTCAGAAACGTGATGCGCGGCGCGATCTTGGATTCGTTCAGCAGAACTTGTTCCATGGCCTCGGGAATGCCGTGGCCGCGGATCGCCGCGGAACCCCAGCGCGCCATCGCGCCGACGACGATGCCGCCGAGTACGGGAATCGCGATCACCCACAGGCCGAGGTGATTGCCGGCCGGCGAGGAGAACGCGATCGACCAGTGGCCGTAGAAACTCAGGTTCGTGACCAGGCCGATCAGCGCCTTGAGGAACTGCGCGATGAACGCAGCGGCAACCGCCAGCACGACGGAGATGGCGGAGATCAGCACCACGCGCTTGTCGACCAGGATGGTCTTGCGCGGAATCCTGGCGGCGGCGAGCGTATCGTCGAGTGCGGGTGCGATCGGCACGCCACCCACGTCCGCGCCGGCATGGGCCGGCTTGTCCGGATGCGAGGCAGTCATTGAGCTCGGGGGGATTGTTTTAGTGCGGCGCAGCATAGCGCCGAACGCGCATGGGGACAATGCGAAAATTCGGCGTTCTAGGCGATCTGACGGCGATTTTTCGGCAGATGATGGACGAGAAATTCCATCTGGTCGGCAAGAATGTTGCGGTTGGACAGGATCAGGTGCTCGACCCAACTGGGGCGATAGGGCACGGCGAGCAGCGGCATGCCGGCCTGCTGCGGCGTGTGGCAACCCTTGCGTACATTGCAGCAGATGCAGGCACTGACCACGTTTTCCCAGACGTCGAGGCCACCCTTGGACAGCGGCACGACGTGATCGCGCGTGAGTTCCCCGCGCGAGAAGTGATCTCCGCAGTACAGGCACAACATGCGGTCGCGCGCGAACAGTGCGGCATTGGTCAGCGCCGGCGCGGGATCGATGAGGCTGGAGCGCGCATGGCCGCGGCTGGCGACGATGGGATGCAGGTCGATCTGGCTTTGCAATCCGCTGTCGCGGTTGGTGCCGCCATGGATGGTCAGGCACGCTCCGCCCAGCGTCCAGGCCACGGCATCGCGCACGTACAGGCAGACCGCGTCCTGCCAACTCATCCAGTCCAGGATGCGTCCGCTGGAATCCAGCGACAGGACGCGGGTGCTATGGATGTCGTTGCTGGTTCTGACTTCCGCCAGCATGGGCTCCTCCTGATACGGGTGGGAATGCTGTCGGCTTTGCAGCATAGGCTTTTGCCGCAAAAAAAACTACAACGGCCGCATTGCGCGGCCGTTGCTGGGGCGGCGGAGCCGCGTGCGTTTATTGCCCGGTCGGCGCGGACAACATCTGGATGCCGATGTTGTTGCGCGTGAAGGATCCGCCTGACGGATAAGCAAGCTGGAACGATGCCGTACCGGTGGGTTGTTGGCCCGTCAAGATCGGATTCAACTTCAGCGTCATGCTGCCGATCGACGGACCGGGTTGCGTGCCGCCGGCAGGCGGGGTGCAGGTCCGGCAGTAGCCGTTGGCGATCTGCACGACCTGCAGGGTCACCGTATTGTTGACCAGGGTTCCCGAACCGGCTGCCCAGGTCGGCTGGTTGTTCGGGCCGGGGTAGTACATGTAGACGATGACGGCCGGCGCGGCGCTGCCCGTGCTCACGTCGAGCAATTCGAAACCCCAGCCGGAATCGGACGAACCGGCATACCAGTGGCCGTTGTAATCCGGTGTGGCATGCGCGGCAAGCGCGACGATGGGCTGCATGCACCAGGATGCGCTTTGGTCGTTGGCCGGGTTCGTCGTGTCCGTGCCGAGCACCCAGTACATCACCGCGAGTTGCGATGCCTGGCTGCGATCGACGTTGCGGCAGACCGCTGAATTCGCCGCCTGGTTGAAGTCGACCACGACGCTGCCGTAGTCGGTGGCATCGGCCGTCACGCCGAGCTGCCCCGGCGCGTTCGAGGCGTACTTCACGCGCAGCAGCGTGCTGCCGTTTGCACTCTGGATGAAGGGCAGGAACATGCCGTCGACCAGGCGGCCGGCGGCCTGGTACCACTCCGGCACGCCGTTCGCGTCGTAGGAGTAAAAAGTCAAAAAGTATACGTCGCCGTTGGCGGCATCATGCGCCAGCAGCTGGAAATCGAAGCCGTGGCCGGAATGCGAGACGTCGTACCAGTTGCTTGGAATCGGCTGGCCCCAGGCTGGCATCGTCGCGGCGGCATTCGACCAGCCGACCGGCCCGAGCATGGGCACGGCCAGGCCCATGGCACGCAGGTTCTGGTTCGAGTAATACGCGTTCATCATGTCGCCGCTCTGCACGGTGTGCGACAAGGTGGAGCCGTTCTGCATCGCGCAGTCGGTGGTCTTGGTCTTGTCGCAGGGCGCATACAGGCTGGGGAAATTGCTCGGTGCACTGTTCGCGGCATTGATGTTGATGCCGGTTGCGCCGGCGGCGGTCGCGTCGGACCAGCGCAGGCCGGTGCACCAGCCGTTGTACGCGGCACCGCAGCTCGTTGCGCCTTGCAGACCGGGTACGTAGCCGCTTGTCGTCACCGTGCCGCCGGAAACCATCGCCGCGGCGCGCGCGGCGTCGTTGGCGCCGTTCACTTCGTAACCGGTGAACGGCGTGTAGGTGCTGCCGCTCACGATCGCGACATTGTTGTCGAAGGCGTCATCGAACGGGCCGTCGGTCACTGCGCTGCCGTAACCGATCGAAGCGCTGTTGCTGACCTTGTCGACGATGATGCCGGCCTTGGCGCCGAGCGGGCCTTGCGTCGAATCGGTGTTGACCAGTCCGAGGAAACCCAGCCCATGCGTCATCTCGTGCATGGCGATGCTGATGAAATCCACGTCGCGCGCCGGTTTCAGGCTCGGGTCGAAACCGAGGTAGAAATTCTCGCCGCCCAGCACCGTGGACGAGCCGATATCCATGTTGAACACGGCCTGGATCTCGTCGTTGCTCTTCGTGTCGCAGGGGCCGCCGGCGAATCCGCACAGGCTCGAGCCGTTCAGGCGCGCCGCCGCCGTGGACGGATACCAGGTGTACTTTTGCGGCAGCGATGGCGATGGAAATTGCGGTTCGTCGTAAAAGAACGAAGTCGCGCCCGCGTGCGCGAGCGTGGCCGACTTGTCCGTGCCGCCAAGATGCGCGCCGCAAGCCTGCACCGTCACCGTCGTCTGGATGCCCAGTTGCGTGACGAGTTCTTCTGCGGCCTTGGCGAGAGCGTTCTTGCGCTGCTCGCCCAGGGTCGTGCCGTTGTTGCCGCCGATCGGCGTGGCGGCCGTGGGGTCGGTCCAGTAAGTGGTGTCGCAGTTGTTCTTGGGATCGGTCTTATCCGTGTACGAACTGTTGAAATCCAGCACGATGTTGCCGATCGGCGCGTTCGCAGAATACGTGGCGGTGAGCGTGCCATTCGCTGTCGAACTGCCGCCGTTGATCAGGGCGATGTACCAGCGCCCGGCCTGCAGCGGTACCTTGTCCGACGGCAGGATCAGCACGGATTCGTTCGAGGTCGAACTGATCGAGTGATATTGCCCGTAGCGGCTGAGCACGTCGTAGCTGACCGTCGGAAAGCTCGCACCGGAACTTTGCACCGGAAACGGCGAGCCGTAGCGCACGAACATGTCGACATCGCCGCCGGTGGCGTTGAGGTTGACGCTAAGTTGCTGCACGCCCGCCGGAACGTCGATGTAGTAATTGGAAAGATAATTGGTCTTCGGCAGTGGTGGCAGCGTGGTCGCAGCGCCTGTCTGCAAGCCGGTATCGGCCCAGGCCGCGGAACATGCGCACAGCGCAACCGCGAGAATCGCGACACGGCGGATCATTGCTGCACCTGCGCGTCCGGCGTCACCGCCCGGTTCGGCGGCAGCGCGATCTTTGCGCGCGGGTTCGGTACTTGCTCGCATTGCATGCGCAGGCTGCCGTCGGGCTGGCGCACCAGCCGGGTCACGGTGACGGTCGGCGGCGGCAGGCGCATCTTATCGGCGGGTTTGAATTGCGCGGTGGCGCCGGCCTTGGCCTGCGCCGATGGCGCGAGTGGCTGAGCGACCATGGGGCTGTCCGCCCATGCGGCGGTTGCGGCCAGCAGGCCGAGAACGAGGGCGAGGCCGAGAGATGGCGATTGACGGAGCATGCGAAGGTCCAGCGATGGGCGAGCCGCGGATGATAACGCGGGCACGTTAGTTATACATAAGGCGTGGAAAGCCCGAGCTGATGGATCGATGCGCTTCCAGCGCGGTAGCTTTGCCTCAGTGCGCGCTGCACGAAGGCTTGCGCATCGGCGACCGCTTCGCGCAGCGTGCGGCCGCGTGCCAGTCCGGCGGCGACCGCCGATGCCAGCGCGCAGCCGGTACCGCGTGCGCGAACCGGCAGGCGCAGATGGCGCAGTTCCACGACGCCGCGCGCGTCGGCGAGGACATCGCGCGCCTCGCGTCCGCGTCCGTGCCCGCCCTTGAGCAGGACCGCACGTGCGCCGAGCGCGCGCAAATCGCAGGCGGCCTGCGCCGGATCAGCTATGCGCCGACCGAGCAGGATTTTTGCTTCGGGCAAGTTCGGTGTCAGCAACGTCGCCATCGGCAACAGGTCTTCGCGCAGCACGCGCAAGCCGGCGGCGGACAGCAGTGCCGTGCCGCTGCTCGAAGCCAGTACGGGATCGAGGACGATATGGCGTGGCGCTGCGTCGCGCAGCGCGCGCACGATCGCGCGCGCGATCGGTGCGGAGGCGAGCATG
>JAICYA010000199.1 GCA_025934455.1 Rudaea sp. | reverse complement strand
TGACCGCGAAGGAAACGATGAAATGGGAAGACGGCAAGGAATATCCGGTGATCAAGGTGGAAATTTCCAGCAAGTCGCATCCGTTCTACACCGGCAAGCACAAGATTGTCGATGCGGGCGGTCGCGTGGACAAGTTCCGCAAGCGCTACGGCGCGAAGTAAGCCGCGAACCATTGCGCCGGTCCAATCCGGCGGGCGACGGCGGCGCCAACGGCCGCCAGCGTGCGCCGGTCCTGACGTCCTTTGCGTGAATCCACAAGGAGCTCGCCGTGTCCGACAAGACCGTCCTTCTGACCGATAGCGCGTCGAACAAAACCAGCACCCTGCCGCTGCTCTCCGGCAGCATGGGCGAACCGGCGATCGACATCGGCAAGCTGTACAAGGATCTGGGCTACTTCACGTTCGATCCGGGCTTCGTTTCGACCGCGAGCACGCGCAGCGCCATCACGTTCATCGACGGCGAGAAGGGCGTGCTGCTTTATCGCGGCTATCCGATCGAGCAGCTTGCCAAGCACTCGAGCTTCCTCGAAGTCGCGTATCTGCTGATCAACGGCGAGTTGCCGAACGCGCAGCAATTCGGCGCGTTCGAGGACGAAGTGACGCATCACACGATGATGCACGAGTCGCTGAAGAATTTCCTGCACGGGTTCCACTACGATGCGCACCCGATGGCGATGCTATGCGGTTCCATCGCCTCGCTGTCGGCGTTCTACCACGACACGCTGGATATTTCCGATCCGGAACAGCGCCGCCTGGCCGCGATCCGCCTGATCGCGAAGATGCCGACGATTGCGGCGGCCTCCTACCGTTATTCGATCGGCTGGCCGGTGCGTTATCCGCGCAACAACCTCGAATATTGCACGCGCTTCCTGCACATGATGTTCGAGGTGCCGAGCGAGCCGCTGGCGATAAATCCCGTTGTTGCCAAGGCGCTGGACCTGTTGTTCATCCTGCACGCCGACCATGAGCAGAATGCGTCGACGTCGACAGTGCGCCTGGTCGGCTCGACCGGCGCCAATCCCTATGCCTGCGTTGCCGCCGGCATTGCCGCGCTGTGGGGGCCGGCCCATGGTGGCGCCAACGAGGCCGTGCTCAAGATGCTCGCCGAGATTGGCGATGCGAAGAACGTCGGCGCGGCGGTGGCCAAGGCCAAGGACAAGAATTCCGGCTTCCGACTGATGGGCTTTGGCCATCGCGTGTACAAGAATTTCGACCCGCGCGCGACGATCATCCGCGAGATGACGCACAAGGTCCTCGGCGAACTCGGCGTGAACGATCCCCTGCTCGACGTGGCGCTGGAACTCGAACAGGCCGCGCTCAAGGATCCGTACTTCGTCGAGCGCAAGCTGTATCCGAACGTCGATTTCTATTCCGGCCTCATCTACAAGGCGCTGAAGATTCCGACCGAGATGTTCACCGTGATGTTCGCGATCGCGCGTACCGCCGGTTGGGTCGCGCACTGGCTCGAGCAACACCAGGACAAGGACACCAAGATCGGCCGCCCGCGCCAGATCTACACCGGCGCGACGACGCGCGATTACGCGCCGATCACGAAACGCTGAGCAGGGATTCGACGGCAGCAAGTCCGGCGCGCGGCATCGGGCGTTCGCCGCTGCGGTCCAGCGGTGCCTGGCGGATCGCGTCCTGCGGCAGCAGGGTCAGGTCGAATTCGATGCCGGCCTGGCGGATTTTCAGGATCGGAAAATCCGCGGAGTGCCCAGCATCTATTCGTAAACGTCGGTTATCTTCCTCGAAAACGATACCATCGTCGTTCAGCAGGGCGAGCACGGATTCTGGCGTATCGCAGAACAAGTGCAGACACACCGCTGAATGCGTGTCGGCAGTGCCATCCAGAACGGCGCCGACTAGGCGCGGCTCAAAGCGGGCGAAATAGCGCATCGCCTCGCACGCGGCTTCGCGCAGTGCGCGCAATTGCGTTGGCTGATCGTCGCTGTGGAAAAGACGCTGGTGTTCGCGCAGCGCTTGCTCGATCTCGCTGTTCTTCGGCAATCTCGATTCATCGAGTGAATGCAGGCTCTCGGCAGCATTGCGATTGTCGAGCTGATAGTCGCGGATGCCGTGTTCACTGATCAGGCGCGCGGCTTCCAGTGCGACACGGCGGCGCAGATTCTCGTTGCGCGCCGGCATCAGAAGATCCCGTAGGCGTCCTGCTGGACCTTCTTTTCCGCTTCCGTGGCGTTGTTCGGCCCGGCGGCGAGGCGGGCGACATCCTCGACCTTGAAGACTTCGAGCATGCTGTTGGGATCCCCGGCCGGGGCGAGCTGACCGGTGGCCTTGTCGATGCGCGCGGTGGTGATGCCCGGCGGCATCTCGAACGGCTGCTCGGGCACGCCCTTGAGCGCCGTGCGCATGAACTCGATCCACATCGGCAGCGCCGCCTGCGCGCCGAATTCGCCAACGCCATTGCTGCGACCGAGCGAGGAAAAATCGTCGAAGCCGACCCAGACAGTGGCGACGAGGTCGTCGTTGTAGCCGTTGAACCAGGCGTCGCGGTGATCGTTGGTCGAGCCGGTCTTGCCGGCCAGGTCGTTGCGCTTGAGCACCATCGCATCGTGACCGGTACCGCGGCGCACGACGTCGTGCAGGATCGATCCGATCAGGTAGGCGGTACGCGCATCGAGCACGCGCGGAGCGAGTTTTGCTGCGTTCGGGTCTGCGGGTGCGGCCACGGCTTGCGCGGCAGGCGTGGTCGACAGCGCCGCCTTGACCGGCTGCGCATCGCCTGGCTTGGCATTCGCGGCTGCGGCCCGCTCTCGTGCGTCCTCGAGCAAGCGCTGCGGACAATCCCGGCACGCCAGCAGCGGCTGCGCCTTGTAGATTTCCTTGCCGTCGCGGTCGACGATGCGGTCGATGAAATACGGATCGACGAGGAATCCGCCGTTCGCGAACACGGCATAGCCGCGCGCCATCGCCAGCGGCGACACCGAGGCCGTGCCGAGCGCGAACGACAGGTTCTCTGGCAACTGCTGCAGGCTGAAACCGAAGTGCGTCGCATACTCGCGCGCATAACGCACGCCGATCGCGTCGAGCAGGCGCACCGACACCAGGTTCTTGGATTCGACCAGCGCTTCGCGCAGGCGCATCGGGCCTTCGAACTTGTCGTCGTCGTTCTTCGGTTCCCACAGGCCGTTCGGCTTGGACGGGTCGGCGAACACGATCGGCGCGTCATTGATGATCGAGGCGGGCGTGAAGCCGTGCTCGAACGCGGCGGCATAGAAGAACGGCTTGAACCCGGAGCCGGGCTGGCGGCTGGCCTGCACGGCGCGGTTGAACTTGCTGCGCGCGTAGGAAAAGCCGCCGACTTCGGATTTGATCGCGCCGTCGTTCGGATCGAGGGCGATCAGCGCGCCCTGCACCTTGGGAAGCTGCGACAGTTTCCACGCACCGTCCGCGTTGCGCGCCAGACGCACCACGTCGCCGGCCTTGAGCACGTCGTCGACGCGCTTGGGTGGCGCACCGCGATGGCTTTCGTCCTTGTAGCGCTGTGCCCAACGCACGGCGGGCAAATCCAGCGCCACGCTTTGGCCGTCTTGCAGGTAAACGTCGG
Source organism: Rudaea sp. (assembly GCA_025934455.1). The sequence goes on along the minus strand of JAICYA010000199.1, from coordinate 936 downwards.
CGGATTTTTCGGAACTGTCGACGACGATGCCGGCGATGAGTCCGAGCACGGGACGCAAAGCGTCCTTGTCGAGGCGCTTGTCCAGTTCCTGCGGCAGCGGGTGCGCAGCAAGATCGAAATGCGCTTCCGGTCCACGATAGCCGTGGCGTTCGTCGTAGGCGATCAAATCGTTGCGCATGGCCTGGTTGGCGGCCGTCTGGTCGTGCGAGTCGAGCGTTGTGTAGATGCTGTAGCCATTGGTCAGCGCATCGTTGCCGAGGCGGTCGAGCGCATCCAGACGCACCTGTTCGGCAATGTAGGGCGCGTCGACTTCGATCGGCGGTTCGTGCGCGAAGGATTGATCCGGTTCGGTGCTGGCCTGCTTGAATTGCGCGGCGGTTATGAAGCCGTTGTCGAGCATGCGTTGCAGGGTGTAGTTGCGTCGCTCGGTCGCGCGCGCGCGGTTGCTCAGCGGGTTGCTGCTGGAGGGGAATTTCGGCAGCGAGGCAAGCATCGCGCACTCACCCAGGGTGAGCTCATTGAGCGTCTTGCCGTAGTAGAACTCGGCCGCGGCGGCCACGCCGTAGGCGCGATTGCCGAAGAAGATCTTGTTGAGGTAGAGCTGGAAAATCTCGTCCTTGGTCAGTTCATGCTCGATGCGGAAGGAGAGGAAGATTTCCGTGGCCTTGCGCGTGAGACTGACTTCGGAGCTGAGGAAGAATCCGCGTGCGACCTGCTGCGTGATCGTGCTGCCGCCCGGCACGTGGAGGCTGCGCTTGACGACCATGTAGCCGAGCGCGCGCAGGATGCCGGTGAAATCGATGCCGGAATGGGTGTAGAAATTCGCGTCCTCGGCGGCGAGGAACGCATTCTTCAATTGTTGCGGCACATCTTCGATCCGGACCGGGATACGGCGTGTTTCGCCGATCGTCGCCACGAGCTTTCCGTCCTTGCTGT
>JAICYA010000281.1 GCA_025934455.1 Rudaea sp. | reverse complement strand
GGATTGGGACTGTTGCTGACCGCCGGTGCCTGGGCACAGGCGCCAGCCGGAGCGACGGCATCCTGCAAGGACGGCACGTATTACACCGGCACCACGCACAAGGGCGCCTGCCGCGGTCACAAGGGCGTGAAGGAATGGCTCAACGCCGATTCGTCCGCGGCGTCGGGCGCGGCGGCAGCCACGGAAACCGCCAAACCGGCGAAGAAGTCCAAGAAATCGAAGAAGGCCGAGGCGGCGGAAGCGGCTGCACCGGCGGCTGCGCCGGCACCCGCGTCCGCGCCAGCCGCGACTGCACCCGCTGCGGCAGCACCGGCCGCTAAGGCGCCGTCGTCCAAACACACCCCGCCGACGCCGGCTTCGCAGATTACCGCCAAACCCGGTGGCGGCCCCGGCCTTGTCTGGGTCAATTCCGGTTCGAAGGTTTACCACTGCCAGGGCGACGAGTGGTACGGCAAGACCAAGGAAGGTTCGTATATGTCCGAGGCGGCGGCCAAGGCGGCCGGCAACCATGCCTCGCATGGCAAGGAGTGCGGCAAGTAATTTCCGCATTTGCCGGAAAGCAAAAAACGCCCGGCTTGCCGGGCGTTTTTCGTCTTGCGCCAGGGCGGTCGCATCGTTAGAATGCGCGGCTCGCTTTGCTTTCCGTGTCGGGGTGTAGCTCAGCCTGGTAGAGCGCTACTTTCGGGAGGTAGAAGTCGGAGGTTCGAATCCTCTCACCCCGACCAATGATCGAACAAGAAACCGGCCGAGCGCCGGTTTTTTTGCTTGTGGCAGACTGTTTCGGTAAAAGTTCCGCGAGGATTTCATGGCGTTGACCCAACCCCGCACCATGCCCGGCACGCTGGAACTGCTGCCGCCGGACCAGATCGCGTTCCAGCGCATGCTCGGCACCGTGCGCCGCAATTTCGAGCGCTTCGGCTTCCTGCCGATCGAAACACCGGTGATGGAGTTTTCCGACGTGCTGCTGACCAAGCAGGGCGGCGAAACCGAGCGCCAGGTCTATTTCGTGCAATCGACCGGCGCGCTGGAGAAAAGCGATGGCGGCCGGCCCGGCAGCGCTTTTCCAGAGCTGGCATTGCGTTTCGACCTGACCGTGCCGCTGGCGCGCTACGTCGCCGAGCACGAGCACGACCTGAATTTTCCGTTCCGGCGCTACCAGATTCAGCGCGTGTATCGCGGCGAGCGCGCCCAGCGCGGACGCTTCCGCGAGTTCTACCAGTGCGACATCGACGTGGTCGGCAAGGACACGCTGTCGATCCGCTACGACGCCGAGATTCCGGCGGTGATCTACGCCGTGTTCCGCGACCTGGCCATCGGCCCGTTCACGATCTGGCTCAACAACCGCAAGCTGATGCGCGGATTTTTCGAGTCCGTTGGAATCGGCGATCCCGAACGACAGGCGCACGCGCTGCGCGAAGTCGACAAGCTCGACAAGCGCGGTGCCGATTACGTGCGCGACACGTTGACGGGCGAAGGCTTTGGCCTGTCCGCGGATGCGGCGAAAAGAATCCTCGATTTCGTGCAGATCCGTTCGCACGGTCATGCCGATGCGCTGGCCAGGCTCGACGCGCTTGGCGCGAACAACGCCACGCTTGCGGAAGGCATCGCCGAACTGAAGCAGACGCTGGAATTGATCCGCGCCTTCGGCGTTCCGGAAACGCACTACGCGATCAACCTGTCGATCGCGCGCGGCCTGGACTATTACACGGGCATGGTCTACGAGACGACGCTGAACGAGCATCCGCAGATCGGTTCGATCTGTTCCGGTGGACGCTACGACAATCTCGCCTCGAACTACACCAAGTCACGTCTGCCGGGCGTCGGCATTTCCATCGGCGCCACGCGCCTGTTCTGGCAATTGCGCGAGGCCAAGCTGCTCGGCGCCACCGCGAGCATGGTGCAGGTGCTGGTCGTGCAAATGGACGAGAAGCTGCTGCCGGCATGCCTCGAAATCGCCACGCAGTTGCGCAACGCCGGTATCGCCACCGAAGTCGTGCTCGACGGCGGCAAGCTCGGCAAGCAATTCAAGTACGCCGATCGCGCCGGCATTCGTTTCGTCGTCGTGTTGGGTCCCGATGAGGTCGCCAAGGGCACGGTTGCGGTGAAGGACATGCGCAAGCAGGATCAGTTTGAGGTGCAGCGCGCGGACCTGGTGAAGACCCTGCGCGTCGAACTGGAACAGGCACAGGCGGTGCCATGAACGCGGAAACCCGACATGTCGTTCTGCTCGACGGCAGCCACCTGACGCGCCAGCAGGTCGCGCAGATAGCGCGCGGCGACGCGATCATCAGCCTGGCGCCGGATCAGCTTGCCAAGGTGCAGCGCACGGCGGACTTCCTCGCAAGCCAGGTCAAGCGCGGCGAACCGATCTACGGCGTTACCACCGGATTCGGCAGCAACGCCGACAAGCTGCTCGGCGCGCATCGTGCGCGCGACGAACTGCCGGGCGGCAGCGCGGAGTCCAACGGCCGCACGCTGATGGAGGAATTGCAGCACAACCTCGTCGTCACGCATGCGGTCTGCGTCGGCAAGCCGATGAGCGCCGACGTCGTACGCGCGATGCTGGCGATTCGCGTCAACACCTTGATGCGCGGACATTCGGGAATTCGTGCGAGCACGTTGCGCGCGCTTGCCGAATTGCTCAATCGTGGCATCGTGCCGGTGATTCCGGAAAAAGGGTCGGTCGGCGCGAGCGGAGATCTGGCTCCGCTTTCGCACCTGGCGATCGTGTTGCTCGGCGAAGGCGAGGCCTTTTACCAGGGGGAACGCCTGTCCGGCGGCGAAGCGCTCAAGCGTGCGGGACTGGCGCCGGTCAAGCTCTCGTTCAAGGAAGGCCTCGCGCTGAACAACGGCACCACGCAGATGCTGGCGATGGGCGTTCTGGCGCTGGATCGGCTGGAGAGACTGGTCGCGACCGCGGACCTTGCCGCTGCGATGACGCTGGACGCCTTCGCCGGGCGCACATCGGCGTTCAAGCCCGAAGTGCATGCGTTGCGTCCGCATCCGGGGCAGGTCGAAACAGCCGCGAACCTGCGCCGCCTGCTGGCAGGATCGACGCTGGCGGACATTCCCTACCATCTCGTGCCGCGCTTCAAGACCTGGCTCGCGGATTCGTGGAGCGATCCGGCCGATCAGGCGTTTCGTTTCGACATCGGATGGGACTGGGTGCCGCCGTCGCAACGCCATGGCAAGGAGGCGTTTTATGCGCGCTTCCTGCCGTTCAAGGGCGGCAAGAAGCACCAGCCGCAGGATGCGTACTGCCTGCGCTGCATCCCGCAGGTGCACGGTGCGGTGCGCGATGCGCTGGCGCAGGCGCAGCGCGTGATCGACATCGAGTTGAACGCCGTCACCGACAATCCGCTGATCTTTCCCGACGCGTCGGACGCGAGGGTGATCGAGGATCAGGTGATTTCGGCCGGACACTTCCACGGCATGCCGCTGGCGCTGGCGCTGAGTTACGTCAAGACGGCAAT
>JAICYA010000351.1 GCA_025934455.1 Rudaea sp. | reverse complement strand
GTGTCGATGCGGGTGAGTTGGTAGTCGGCCGGCTTGCCGTCGTAAGACATGATCGCGCCGTACAGCGTGTCTGCATGTTCGCGCAGGCGCTCCTCGCCGGTGATCGCGCCGCCTTGCTTGGTCGCCACGATCTTCTTGCGGATCTCATCGGCCTTGTCGCCGAGTTGCGCAAGTTGCTGGCGCAGCGCGTCCTTCTCGCCGAGCTTGGCCGCGTTCGCGTCGGCCTGCATGCGCACGGCGCTGAGCTGGTAGACGAGATCGCTCATGCGTCCAAACAATGCGCTTACACGCTGCGCCGCGTCGTACTGGGCCTGGCGGTCGGCCACGCTGTAGTTCGCGCGGCGATCGAGACCGACATCGAGCTTGGTCTCGAACATCGCACTGCCCTTGGTCATGCGCACCGTGTAAGTGCCGGGCGGTACGCGCGCTCCCTGTGTGGAATTGAACGCGATCTGCGCCGCCGGCGGCACGCGCGGCGGTTTGGCGCGCATCGACCAGTACACCAGGTTGATGCCGCGGCGCACGTTCGCCGGGATCGAGTCGATGACCTCGCCCTTCGCGTCGAGGATGTCGATCTTGAGCTTGCCGAACAGGTGCCGCGATTTCTGGTAGTAGGCGATGCGCGCGCCGTCCTTCGGGTTCGGGCCAGTGAAGCTGGCGTCGCCCTCGGACCAGCCGCCGTAAGCGCTGATGCGCTGCTGCGCCGCCTGCACGGGCAGGAAGCCGGCTTCCTCGTTCAGCGCCTGCGCGCTCAGGTTGCGCAGCGGCGTGATGTCGTCGACGATCCAGATGCCGCGGCCGTGCGTGGCCAGCACCAGCGAAGCATCGCGTGGCTGGAACGCAAGGTCGCGCACCGCAACGGCCGGGAACTCGCCGCCCTTGAATTGCGCCCAGTGTCCGCCACCGTCGATGGAAACCCACAGGCCGAATTCGGTGCCGGCGAACAGCAGGTTCGGATTGACGATGTCCTGCTTGATCACGTGCACGTAGCCGTGCAGGCCTTTCGCATCCTTCGGCGTGACCAGAGCGGTCCACGACTTGCCGTAATCCGTGGTCCGGTAGATGTACGGCGCCATGTCGCCAAATGTGTGGCGATCGAATGACGCGAACGCAGTGCCGGCGTCGAAACTGCCGGACTGCACCCACGACACCCACTCGCCCTTGGGCAGGTCACGGATATTGCCGACGACGTTCGTCCAGCTCTTGCCGTCGTCGCGCGTGACCTGCAGGTTGCCGTCGTCGGTGCCGACCCAGATGAGGCCGGCCTGCTTCGGCGACTCGCTGATCGAATAGATCGTGGTGTTGGTCTCGGCCGCGGAATTGTCCACGGTGACGCCGCCGGATTCCTCCTGCTTCTGCTTGAGCGGATCGTTCGTGGTCAGGTCCGGCGAGATGCGGTCCCAGCTCTGGCCGTGGTCACGCGTGCGGAACAGGAACTGCGCGCCCATGTACAGCGTGCCCTTCTCGTTCGGCGACAGCTCCAGCGGCGTGTTCCAGTTCCAGCGCAGCTTCTCGTTGTAGCCAGCGCGCGGCTGAATGTCGCGCGCCTGATGCGTGTGACGGTTGACGCGGATGATCGCGCCGCCCTGGGTTTCGGCGTAGAGGTAGTCTTGATCGGACGGATCGGCAAACATGAAAAAGCCGTCGCCGCCGCACATGTTTTCCCACTGCGCGTTGGCGATGCCGCCCGGATACGCCGAAGCGCCAACCCAGCAAGCATTGTCCTGCAGGCCGCCGTAGACGTTGTACGGATCGGCGCCATCGACGCTGACGTGATAGAACTGCGACACCGGCAAGTTGTTCTGCTTCCACCACTTGTTGGCGCCATCGAACGACTGCCACAGGCCGCCGTCGTCGCCGACGTAGACATGCTGCGTGTCGCGCGGATCGATCCACACCACGTGCGAATCGCCGTGGGTGCCGCCCGCGACATTGGCGAAACTCTTGCCGCCATCCAGGCTCTGGATCAAATTCAAATCGGGCTTGAACAGGCGATCCGGATTCTTTGGATCGACGATCAGGCTGGCGAAATAGAACGGGCGCCAGACCATGAGCTGGCTTTTATCCCGCTTGTCCCAGGTCTTGCCGCCGTCGTCGGAACGGAACAGCGCCGAGTCGGTGGATTCGACGAACGCGTAGACAATGTTCGAATTCGACGGCGCCACCGTGACCGCGATGCGGCCGAAAGGTTTTTCCGGAAAGCCCTTGTTCGCGGCGGACGTGACTTGCGTCCAACTCGCGCCACCGTCGCCGGAACGGTACAGGCCGCTGTCCGATTTCGCGGTCGGCGATTCGCCGCCGGAACGGAACGTCCAGCCCTTGCGGCGGAAATCCCACATGCCGGCGAAGATCACGCCGGGGTTGTTCGCATCCATGCTGATCGAAGAGCAGCCGGTCGAGAGGTTCCCGCCCTTGAGGACCAGGTTCCAGTGCGCACCGCCGTCGCTGGTCTTGTACAGGCCGCGGTCGGCCGAGTCGCTCCACAGCTTGCCGGGCACGCAGGCATAGACGGTGTTGCCATTCTTCGGATCGACGATGATTTTTGCGATGCGCTCGGAATTGGGCAGGCCCATGCTCTTCCAGGTGTCGCCGCCGTCGGTGGATTTGTAGATGCCGTTGCCGACGGAGGTCGAATTGCGCGTCCACGCCTCGCCGGTGCCGACCCAGATTGTGTCGTGGTTGCTCGGATCGACCGTGATCGCACCG
>JAICYA010000085.1 GCA_025934455.1 Rudaea sp. | reverse complement strand
CTTCGGATTGATCACGCATACCGCCACGCGCCACGGCGCCATCGGTTCGGGCCAGATGATGCCGGCGTCGTCGTGGTTCTGCTCGATCGCCGCGGCGACGATGCGCGACACGCCGATGCCATAGCAGCCCATCTGCATCGGACGGTTCTTGCCATCGGCGTCGAGCACGCTCGCGTGCATGGCCTCGGAGTATTTCGTGCCGAGCGCGAACACGTGGCCGACTTCGATACCGCGCGCGATCTTCAGCACGCCTTTCCCATCCGGCGACAAATCGCCTTCGACCGCCTTGCGGATGTCGGCGATCGTCTCGGGTTCGGGCAGGTCGCGGCCCCAGTTCACGCCGGCGATGTGGAAGTCGACCTTGTTCGCGCCGACGACGAAATCGGCCATTGCGGCGACGTCGCGATCGGCAATGACCCGCACTTTCTTGCGATCGGCATGCACGGGGCCGAGATAACCAGGTCTGGCGCCGAGCGCGGCGAGGATTTCCTGCTCGTTGGCGAGGCGGTATTCCGCCATGCCGGCGATCTTCTGCAGCTTGACCTCGTTGACGTCGTGGTCGCCGCGCACCAACGCGAGCACGAATCGATTCTCGTCGCCGATCACGCAAACGGATTTCACCGTACGCCGGATGTCGATGCCGAGCAGTGTGGCGACGTCGGCGCAGGTCGATTTGCCGGGCGTCGGCACCTCGCGCATCGCCTCGCTTGCCGCCGCGCGCGGACCGGGCGGAAGGGCTGAGGCGAGTTCGAGGTTGGCCGCGTAGTCGGAAGCGTCGGAAAACACCAGCGCGTCCTCGCCCGAGTCGGCAAGCACCTGGAATTCGTTGCTGCGGCTGCCGCCGATCGCGCCGGTGTCGGCGGCGACCGCGCGGAAGGCGAGTCCGAGGCGCGTGAAGATGCGCGCGTACGTCGCGTACATGTTGTCGTATTCGCGGACGAGGTCTTCCTCGTCGAGATGGAAGGAGTAGGCATCCTTCATCAGGAACTCGCGCGCGCGCATCACGCCGAAGCGCGGGCGGATTTCGTCGCGGAATTTCGTGTTGATCTGGTAGAGGTTGACCGGCAACTGCTTGTAGCTTTTCAGCTCGCTGCGCGCGAAATCGGTGACCACTTCCTCGGCGGTCGGCGCGTAGCAGTATTCGGCTTCCTTGCGATCCTTGATCTTGAGCAACTGCGGGCCGAATTTCTGCCAGCGCCCGGTTTCGTCCCACAACTCGCGCGGCTGCACGGTCGGCATGACGATCTCGAGCGCGCCGGCGCGATTCATTTCCTCGCGCACGATGGCCTCGACTTTTTTGAGCACCTTGAGGCCCAGCGGCGACCAGGTATACAAGCCCGCCGCGAGCTTGCGCAGCATGCCGGCGCGCAGCATCAGCCGGTGGCTGGCGATCTCCGCGTCGGCGGGGACTTCCTTGACGGTGGCGAGATGGAATCTGGAAAGACGCATGGCGGCGTGTCGTCGCGAAAAAGAATCCGCGATTGTAGCAGCCGCAGCGGCGTTACTTGCTCGGCGCGACACCCGGTGGCAGCACGTTGGCCTTCGGGTCGAAGCGCACGGTCTTGTAGGGCCCATCCGGCGGCGGCGTGTCGGTCACGTGCAGGCGACCTTGCGCGTCGCGCCATTCGTACAACGGCGGATTGGCCTTGGGCGATTCCAGCAACTTTTGCTGGACGAAAGCCGGCAGGGTGTGCGGCGCGAAATACCACCATGCCGCGAGCGCGGCGAGGAGCAATGCGACAATGGTTGCCAGCAGCGCGCGGCCGCGCACCGCCTGCGGATTACGGTTTGCAGTACAGCTCGATGTTGGCATTGGCAACGGCGATCTGTGCGGCGCGCGCCTTGTCGTCCAGGGGCACGGCCTTCCCGTCCGGTCCGGTAACGCTGACCGGCATCTTGCTGTTGAGGATTTCCAGGTTGTTGCGTGCCGTGGCGCAGGCTTTCGCGTTCGCGTTGCCGGAAGCCGCTGCGTTGTCCGCGCCGTTGGTACCCGCCGGCGCGGCGCCGCCCGCTTCTCCGCCTGCTGCTTCCACTGCATGTGGACGGTCGTCGCCACTGACCCGCATCAGTTGCACGGTCTTCGCGTCCTTGGGTGGCGGCGCATCGGAGAAATGCACCACGCCGGAGGCGTCGGTCCATTTGTATACCTGCCGGTCGGCCGCATACGCGCCGACGACGAAGCAGGACAGGGCCAGCAACACCAGTTTGCGGTTCATCGAAGCTCTCCGTACCGGCTGGGCCGGCAGTCCCAATGTTGCCCCTGTTGCGGAAAGCACTATGCCACAAGGGCAGGCGCTGGAAAAGCGTGCTCCGGCGCAGCCTTGCGGTAAACTGCGGGCGACGCTTGAACTTGGGGTCCGGATGGACGCTCCCGCCAGCCAGCCAAAACCGCATCGCGGCATTTACCTGCTGCCGAACCTGCTCACCACGGGCGCGATGTTCGCCGGTTTTTACGCGATCATCGCCGCGATCGGCGGCCAGTATGCCGATGCGGTGATCGCCGTGTTCGTCGCCGCCCTGTTCGACGGCCTCGACGGCCGCGTGGCACGCCTGACCAACACGCAAAGCGAATTCGGCGTGCAATACGATTCGCTGTCGGACCTGGTCAGTTTCGGCGTTGCGCCGGCGCTGGTGTTGTATGTGTGGTCTCTGGAATCGCTGCGCGAGCATGGCGCGGCCTGGGGCAAGCTCGGCTGGGCCGCCGCGTTCATATTCGCTGCCTGCGGCGCGCTGCGCCTGGCGCGTTTCAACACCCAGGTCGGTGTCGCCGACAAACGCTTCTTCCAGGGTCTGGCGATTCCGGCCGGTGCGGGCCTGGTCATGTCCTATGTGTGGACGGTGCTCGATCTCGGCCTGACCGGCGCGCAGGTGCAGTTCATCACGCCCGTCATCGCGATCGTCGCCGGACTGCTGATGGTCAGCCGTTTTCGTTACTACAGCTTCAAGTCCTGGCCGCGCTCGGACAAGGTGCCGTTCTTCTGGCTGATCCTGTTCGTATTGATCCTCGTCGCGCTCGCCATGAATCCGCCGCGCGTGCTGTTCGGCATCGCCGCGATCTACGCGCTGTCCGGCCCGGTCTTGACCGTCTGGGGCCGCGCCCGCGCGCGCAGCCGGCACGAGTCGCGCCCATCGGAATCGAAGGCGCCGTGAGTGCCGCCCCGCTCGCCGTGGCGGGTGACGGTGAGCGGCGCGCGCTGCGGTTTCTCGCGGAACTGAGCCAGGCACTGGCGGAATCGCTGGATCTGCGCGCGACGCTGGACATGGCGGTCACGCGCATCGCCGACTTCATGCAGGCCGAGGCCGCGAGCCTGTTCCTGCTCGATCATGCGGGCCTCATCGAATGCCGTATCTGCGTCGGTCCGGTCGACATCACCGGACTCAAGCTCGCCGTCGGCCAGGGCGTGGTCGGGCGCTGCGTCGCCGACAACGCCACGCAGATCGTGCGCGACGCGCGCAACGACGCGCGCGTCAACGTGCGCGTGGATGCGGAAACCGGATTCGCCACGCGCTCGATCCTGTGCGCACCGCTGTCCAATGCACGCGGGCCGATCGGCGCGCTGGAAGTGATCAACCGCCGCGACGGCAGCCTGTTCGAGGCGGACGACGCGGAGATCCTGCGTCTCGTCGCCGCCCCGGCCGCGCTCGCCATCGGCAATGCGCAACTCGCGCATGGGCTGGTCGAGCAGCAGCGCATCAAGCGCGAGCTGGAACTCGCGCGGCGCATGCAGAAATCCATGCTGCCCAAACGCCGCCGCGGCGATTTCCCGATCCGTGGCGTCAACCTGCCGGCGCACGAGATCTCCGGCGATTTCTACGATTTCTTCGACCTGCCCGATGGCCGCCTCGCGTTCGTCGTCGGCGATGTCTCGGGCAAGGGGCTGGACGCGGCCTTCCTGATGGTGCGAGTCGCCAGCATGTTGCGCTGGGTCGGCGCGCACGCGCCGACGCCTGGCGTGTGGTTGGCGCAGGTCAACGCGGAATTGTGCCGCACGCTGCAGGACGGCCGCTTCGTCTGCGCCGCAGTCGGCCAGTACGACCGCGCCAGCGGCAAAGTGCACCTGGCGAGCGCGGGTTTTCCGCCGGCGCTGCTGCACGATGGAAGCAACTTTGAGGAACTTCCCGCCGACGGCCCGCCGCTCGGCATCCTCGCCGAGGCTGATTACGGCGAACGCGAATTCGCACTCGGCCAGCGCGCGCTTTACCTTTTTTCCGACGGCGCCACCGACGTGCGTACCGGTGCCACGGAGCGTCTGGGCGAAGCCGGCCTGCGCGGCCTGATCGCGCGCCACGCGGTGCTCGCGCCGGAACCGCGCCTGCGCGCGGTCATCGGCGATCTGAAGCGCCTGCACCTGGTCGACGACACCACGCTGCTGCTGTTACAGGAGCCCTGCGGCACGCAGGCGCATACCCTGCTCGATCTGGAATTTCCCGCGCAGGCGGCGCAGATGCGCGGCGTGCGCGCGGCCCTGCGTCACGCGCTCGATGCGCAAGGCATCGCGCCGGAGCTACGCGACCAGCTCGTCCTCGCCGTGGACGAGGCTTGCACGAACGTCATCCGCCATGCCTACGGCGGCGAGTGCACGCGCCGCATCGTGCTGCACGTCGCCCGCGAGCACGATATGCTCGCCTTCGAGTTGCGCGACCAGGCGCCGGCCGTCGATCCGGCCTGCCTGAAACCGCGCGACCTGTCCGAATGCAAACCGGGCGGACTCGGCCTGCCGTTCATCGCCGCGACGATGGACGACTGGAAACTGGAACCGGCGGCGGACGGGCAGGGCAACATCCTGCGCATGCACAAGCGCATCGACATGGGGGATAGGGAATGAACGAGACGGAAAACGCCTGCGTCAGCGAGGATCTCGGCGGCTACGCGCTCGTGCGCGTGCGCGGCGAGGTCGATCTTTCGTGGTCGCAGCAGGTGCGCGACGCGATCCTCGTTGCGCTGGGCGGCGGCGTCGGCGTTGGCGTCGATTTGGCGCAAGTGACCTACATCGATTCCTCGGGCATCGCGGCGCTGGTCGAGGGCTTCCAGCGCGCACGCAGCACGAGCCGGCGCTTCGGCCTGATTGCCGCGAGCCGGCAGGTCATGGCCGTGTTGCAACTGGCGCGGCTGGACAAGGTGTTTCCGTTGTTCGCGGACGTGGACGCTGCGCGCAGCGCGTGACATGAACGCGATAGTGCGCCCGCTCGAAAGTCTCGGCCGTGCCACCTTGGGCGCGCTCGCCAATGTCGGCTATGCGGCGATGCTGCTGCTCGAAAGCCTGTACTTTTCCTTTGCCGGCTGGCGCATCGGCCAGCCGCTGCGCCTGCGCGCGCTCGCCGAACAGATGCGCCAGATCGGGGTGGATGCGCTGCCCATCGTCACCCTGCTCGCGTTGACCATCGGCATCATGTTGGGCATCCAGTTCATCGCCGCGTTGAGCGAGTTCGGCGCGCAGTCGCAGGTGGTCGTCGCGGTGGCGAAATCGGTGACGCGCGAATTCGGCGCGCTGATCACGGCGATCCTGGTTGCCGGGCGCTCGGGCTCGGCGCTCGCCGCGCGCATCGGTTCGATGAGCGTGTCGCAGGAAGTCGATGCGCTGGCGACGATGGGCATCGAGCCGGTGCGTTACCTCGCCGCGCCGGCTTTGCTTGCGATGCTGGTCATGTTGCCGGCGCTGACGATCTTCGCCGATGCGGTCGCAATCACCGGTGCGGCGCTGTACGCCTCGCCCGCGCTCAACGTCACGCCAACGGCTTACGTGATGCAAACCCTCGCGCTGCTGTCGCCGGGCGACATCTGGCAGGGCATCGCCAAGTCCGCGGTATTCGCCGTGCTGATCACCCTGATCGGCGTGAGCACGGGATTCTCGGTGCAGGGCGGCGCCGAGGGCGTGGGTCGCGCGACCACGCGCGCGGTGGTGCTGTCGATCTGCTGGATCATCGTGGTCGACATGATCTTCTCGTTTTTCCTGAATCGCTGATTCGATCCATGACGACCGCGCCGGCGCCGCTGATCGAAGTCGAGCAACTCGAAGCCTGGTACGGGCGGCGGCGAATCCTCGATGGCGTGGATTTCTCCGTGAACGCGGGCGAGATCCGCGTGATCATGGGCGGCTCGGGTTCGGGTAAAAGTACACTTTTGCGCCATCTGCTCGGCCTGCACAAGCCGCGCGGCGGGCGCATCCGTCTGCTCGGCATGGACATCGGCCGCGCCAGCGAACGCGAGATGCTCGACGTACGCCGCCAGATCGGCGTGTCGTTCCAGGGCGGCGCGCTGCTGACTTCGCTCTCGGTCGGCGACAATGTCGCGCTGCCGTTGCGCGAACATACCAACCTGGACGAAGCCACGATCCGCATCATGTCGCGTCTCAAGCTCGAAGTCGTGAACCTCGGCGGCTTCCAGGATCTGATGCCGGCGCAGCTTTCCGGCGGCATGGTCAAGCGTGCGGCGCTGGCGCGCGCGATCGCGATGGATCCCAAGCTGCTGTTCTTCGACGAACCCTCGGCCGGCCTGGATCCCGTCGTGTCGGCCGAACTCGATGAACTCATCCTGCGCCTGCGCGACGCGCTGCGCATGACGATTGTGGTTGTCACCCACGAACTGGAAAGCGCGTTCAAGATTGCCGATACCATTACCGTGCTCGACCAGGGCAACATCCTCATGACCGGCACGGTGGACGAAGTGCGCCATTGCGACAACGAACGCATCCAGGACCTGCTCAACCGGCGGCCGCGCGAAATCCAGGTCGACGCGGACGCCTACCTGAAACGCCTGACGGAAGAAGCCGCATGAGCATTTCAAAATGAAAAGAGACAGCATCAATTACGTGCTTGTCGGCGCCGCGGTGCTTGCCGCCGGAGTGCTGTTGCTGGTGGCGTTGGCGATGATCACCGGCCGCGGCGGCGCGTCGACGGCCTACTTCACGCATTACCGCAACGTCACCGGATTGCGCTACGGCGCGCCCGTGTTCTATCAGGGGTATCGCATCGGCCAGGTCGGCGCGATCGTGCCCGAGCGCGATTCACAAGGAACGCGCTACAAGATCGAACTCGATGTGCGCCGCGACTGGCCGATTCCGAAGGATTCGGTCGCGCACCTGACCGCCACCGGCCTGCTCGCCGATGTCGCCGTCGGCATCGGCGAAGGCAAGGATCGCGCGATGGCCGCGCCCGGCGCGGAACTCGCCGGTGCCGAGAACGCCGACATCTTCAGCGCGATGAACGAACTTGCCGGCCAGATCACCCAGCTCACGCGCGGCCAGATCTCGCCGCTTATCCAAACCCTGTCCAAGCGCGTGGATTCGATCACCGGCGCGATCGACAAGGGCACGCCGGACATCGTCGCGCAGTCGCGCAAATTGCTCACCCAGTTGAACTCGGCGTCGGCCTCGCTCAACGACGTGCTCAGGCCGGACAATCGCGCGGCGCTCGATGCGATTCTCGCCAACACCCGGCAGTTGACGGCGCAGCTGCACGACACGCAGCAAAAGCTCGACGATGCGCTCGGCCAGCTCGACAGCATCGCGCGCGAGAATCGGCCCGGCATCCGCGATTCGGTAGCCGACCGGCGCGCCGTGCTCGAGGCGTTGTCCGGGCGCATCGACTCG
>JAICYA010000185.1 GCA_025934455.1 Rudaea sp. | reverse complement strand
GCACGCGACCGGCGTCGTCGAGCAGCGCCAACGCATCGGGGAATGCCGCCGCCGCATCGCGCAGGTCGCGCAACTGCGCAGCGAGCCGGCGCGCGCGGGAAGCCATCAGCCCGCCGTGGCCGAAAACCGGTAGCCGGCACCGCGCACGGTCTGGATCAATCCATCCAGCCGCCACGGTTGCAGGGTCTGACGCAGGCGACGGATATGCACGTCGACGGTGCGTTCCTCCACGTACACGCTGCCGCCCCAGACATGATCGAGCAGTTGCGCGCGCGAATACACGCGCTCGGCATGGGTCATGAAAAAGTGCAGCAGGCGATATTCGGTCGGGCCGATCGGCACGGTGTCGGCGCCGGCATAGACGCGGTGCGCGGGGCCGTCGATTTTCAGGCCGCCGAGTTCGATGACGCCGGTGCCGTCATCGCCGTGACTGCGGCGCAACACCGCTTTGATGCGCGCAATGAGTTCGCGCGTGGAAAAAGGCTTCACCACGTAATCGTCCACGCCGGCTTCCAGCCCGCTGACGCGGTCCATCTCCTCGCCGCGCGCGGTGAGCATGATGATCGGCACCTCGGCGGTGAGCGTCTCCTTGCGCAGGCGCCGCGCCAGTTCCAGCCCGCTCATGCCCGGCAGCATCCAGTCGAGCAGGATCAGGTCCGGCACCGTGGCCGCGATCGCGAGTTGCGCCTCGCGCGCATCCGCGGCCGCCATCGGCTCCATGTCGGCCTTGCGCAGCGCGAACGCGACCATGTCGCGGATCGATCCCTCGTCCTCGACGATGAGAATACGTTTCTGCATGGTGACAGCCTATCGCAAAGTTTGCGGCGCGGCGATTACAACCGGATTCGGTTACGGTTGGATGACAGGCGTCCCGGCGATCTCGGCCGGCAGGGTAAACTAACCACCCGTTTCGCGATCCCCGCCGGATGCCCACACCCGACCTCGCCCAGCACACGCCGCTGATGCGCCAATACTTCGCCGCCAAGGCGGAGTATCCGGACACGCTGGTATTCTTCCGCATGGGCGATTTCTACGAGTTGTTCTACGACGACGCGCGCCGCGCGGCGCGGCTGCTCGACCTTACCCTCACGCAGCGCGGTGCGTCGGCCGGTGCGCCGATTCCGATGGCGGGTGTGCCGTATCACGCCGCTGAAGGCTATCTCGCGCGATTGATAAAACTCGGCGAGTCGGTGGCGATCTGCGAACAAATCGGCGATCCGGCGCTGGCCAAGGGCCTGGTCGAACGCCGTGTCGTGCGCGTGGTGACTCCGGGCACCGTCACCGACGAGGCCCTGCTCGAAGAGCGCCGCGACAATCTGCTGCTCGCTATCGCCGCCGGCAAAACAGGATTCGGACTGGCCTGGATCGACTTGGCCGGCGGACGCTTCCTGCTCAGCGAAAGCGCCGACGTCGAAGCGCTGGCATCCGAACTCGCGCGCCTTGCGCCCGCCGAAACACTGATCCCCGAGGACGCGGCGTGGCCCGAATTCGTCGCTGCCCTGCCCGGCCTGCGCAAACGCGCGCCCTGGCATTTCGACACCGAGACCGCGCAGCGCCGATTGTGCGCGTTCTTCAGCGTGCGTGACCTGTCCGGCTTCGGCTGCGATGGCATGCCACTGGGTATCGCCGCGGCCGGCGCCTTGCTCGGCTACGTCGAGGAGACGCAGAAATCCGCGTTGCCGCATCTTTCCGGTCTTGCCGTGGAAAACGCCCGCGAGACGATCGCGCTCGACGCAGCCACGCGCCGCAATCTGGAACTGGATACGCATTTATCGGGCAACATCGAAAACACCTTGCTCGGCGTGCTCGACGAAACGGTGACGCCAATGGGCGCGCGCGAATTGCGCCGCCGGCTGCATCGCCCGCTGCGCGATCACGCGCTGCTGCGTCGCCGCTATCAAGCCATCGAAACCCTGATCGATGCGCGCCGCTTCGAGAATCTTCGCGACGTGCTGCGCGGCATCGGTGACCTCGAACGCATCCTCGCACGCGTGGCCCTGCGCAGCGCGCGTCCACGCGACCTGTCGACCTTGCGCGATGGATTGCTGGCGGCACCCGAGTTGCGGCGGGCATTGCATGAATGCGACTCGCCGTTGATCGCGGAATTGCTCGAACGCATCGGTGAACACGCCGACACCGCACAACACCTCGCCGTCGCCGTGCTCGAACAACCGCCGGCGCTGCTGCGCGACGGTGGCGTGATCCGCCCCGCATTCGACGCCGAACTCGACGAACTGCGCATGCTGTCCACGAACGCGGATCAATTCCTGGTCGAGCTGGAAGCACGTGAAAAAGCTGCGACCGGCATCTCGACGTTGAAAGTCGGCTACAACAGCGTGCACGGCGATTACATCGAAATCAGCAAGGGCCAATCCGACAAGGCGCCGACGCATTACACGCGCCGGCAAACCCTGAAAGGGGCCGAGCGCTACATCACCGAGGAGCTGAAGGCGTTCGAGGACAAGGTGCTGTCCGCGCGCGAACGCGCACTGATGCGCGAACGTGCGCTGTACGATGGCCTGCTGGAATATCTGGGCGAACGCCTCGCGCCGCTCAAGCACGCTGCAGCGGCGATGGCCGAACTCGACGTGCTCGCGAACCTCGCCGAGCGCGCCGACGCGCTGAACTGGAAGGCCCCGCAACTGACCGACGCAGACGGCATCCGCATCGTGCGCGGACGCCATCCGGTGGTCGAGCGCGTGCGCAGCGAGCCGTTCGAGCCGAACGATCTGGTATTGGACGACGCCCGCCGCATGCTGATCGTCACCGGCCCGAACATGGGCGGCAAAAGCACCTACATGCGCCAGTGCGCGCTGATCGTGCTGCTCGCGCATGTCGGCAGCTTCGTTCCGGCAGACGCGGCGGAGATCGGCCCTATCGACCGCATCTTCACGCGCATTGGCGCCGGCGACGACCTGTCGCGCGGGCAGTCCACATTCATGGTGGAGATGAGCGAAACCGCGAACATTCTCCACAATGCGACAAAGTACTCTCTCGTTCTCATGGACGAGATCGGCCGCGGTACCTCGACCTACGACGGCCTGGCACTCGCCCAGGCCTGCGCGGTGGAACTCGCCACGCGCAACCGCGCCTTCACCCTGTTCGCGACGCACTATTTCGAGCTGACCGATCTCGCGGCGCAGTATCCGGGCATCGCCAACGTGCATCTGGACGCGATCGAATACGGCGACGACCTCGTCTTCATGCACGCGGTCAAGCAAGGCCCGGCCAACCGCAGCTTCGGCCTGCACGTGGCCGCGCTCGCGGGCGTGCCGAAGAACGTCATCGCCGACGCGCGCCGCTACCTCGCCGCGCTGGAACAACGGCACGCCGACGTGGAACGCGCCACGAACGCGCCTGCGCAATCTCTCGCGTCTCCGCAGATGGGATTGTTCGCCCCGCCAACGCCATCCGCCGTGGAACTCGCACTGCGCGAACTCGATCCCGACGCGATGACACCGAAGGACGCGCTGGAAGCGCTGTATCGGCTCAAGAAGCTCGAACGTTGACGAGAAAATCCGTGAACGCGCGGACCGCGGCAGCATCGTCGAACAGGCGCGCTTGGCGCGCACGGATCGTTTCACGCAGGACTTCTCGTCGTGCCGCGTCGCCGATCAAGGCGACGGCCTTGGCGACGTAATCGTCCTCGTTCGTCGCGATCAGTTCCGGGGTTTCCAGCATGCGCAGCATGGCCGACGTCTGCCGGCCGCGCGCCATCGCCCCTTCCCAGGCCAGCACCGGCGTGCCGACACTGAAGGCGTCGAGGCTGGTGCCGCCGCCGGAAAACCACGGCGAATCCAGCACCAGCGGCGAACGCGCGATGCCGGCGAGATAGTCGGCATGGTCCTGCACCGGCAGGAACACCAGATGTTTCGCGGGATCGAGCTTGCGCGCGGCGAACGCAGCCTCGATGCGCGCTCGAAACACGCGCATCAGCGGCGGATTGCGGGTGAAGAACCCGATGCGTGCGCCGGTTTCGGCGGCGATGCGCGCCAGCGTCGCGTCGAACGCGGGAATCAGCTTGATGAAATTCTGCAGGCACAAGACCAGTGGTGCGCCTTCAGCCTGCGCATCGAACCACGCGCCATCGCCGGGCGGTGGCGGCGGCAGCGGCTGTGTGCCGAGTCCAGGCAGGCGCACGAGTTTTTCGCGGTAATGCCCATCCGCGTCGGCGGGTTCCAGTTCCGCGCCACTGAGAAAATAATCGATGTTCGGCGCACCGCTCGTGGCTGGATGGCCGTACAGCGCGCACTGCATCGGCGCAAGGCGCAGCGCGGCCAGCGCCTGATGTCTCGGGTCCATGCCGATTTCGGGGTAGACGAGTACGTCGAGCCGCGCTTGCCGCACTTCGCGGGCGAGCGTGAGCGCATCGGCCTGCGTCTGCACGAAAGCGGAAACGTTCGCCGCTATCCTGCGCGTGCTGTCGTCCTCACCGCCGCCATGCCAGATGCGCACGTCGAAGCGCTCGCGATCCAATCCCTCGATCAGACGCGTGAAATAGCGCGAAACCGTGTGTTGCATCAAGTGGCTCGCTACGATGCCAACGCGGATTCGCCCGCCGTGCGTGCGCGGCGTCCAGTCGCAGGGCTGCGCGAGTTCCGGCGCGGCGGCGGACATGACGCGCGCAACGAGATCGCCAAAACGGCATTGCAACGCGGTGTTGTGGTGTGGCTGATAGTGCAAGTGGAACGGCGCGACGCTGGCCGCGGCATGCACGGCTTCGTGGATCGCCACGGGCGTATCGAGCTTCAATCCCGCATGCAACACTTCGAGTCCGTCGCCAAAGTGTGCGTGCGCTGCGTCGATTTCAGCGTCGTC
>JAICYA010000419.1 GCA_025934455.1 Rudaea sp. | reverse complement strand
CACCGCCAGTGGCGTGCGCAGTTCGTGGCTGGCATCGGCGGTGAACGCACGCTCGCGGCGCACGTAATCGTGCAATTTTTCCTGATAGCGATCGAACGCCTGCGCCAGCGTTCCGACTTCGTCGGCGGCGAACTCCGGCGCCAGCGGCGTCGCCCCGCGGCGTGGCGGTTCGAGCGTTTCCACGCGCTGCGCGAGACGGCGCACCGGCGCGATCGCGCGTCCCGCCCAGGCCCAGCCGAGCCAGGCCGACAAGCCGGTGCCAAGCAGTGCCAGTGCGAGCAGGTCGCGCGCCAGATGGCGCTCACGCGCACTTTCCTCGGCGATGTCGAGGACAACGTACAGCCGGCTCGATCCGGCGTCGTACACCGCCACGTGGATTTCGCCCTGCGCCCCGGGAATCTCGTGCAGGCCTGGCGCGAGCGCGGCGATTTCCGCTGGCGGAGGGGTCTCGCCCGGCGCGCTGCCGTAGACATCGAAATGGCGCAGCGGTGGGTTGGGGATGCCGTCGCCGCGCACGCGCAGATCACGCAGATGTTCGCCTTCCACGCGCAGCATCTCGTCGACCAGACGGTGTACGTAGGCATCGGAAAAATGCATGGCCACCACCGTCACGCAGGCGCTCACGACCAGGCCCAATCCGGCAAACGTCAGCGCGACGCGCGCGCGCAGACCCAGGCGCCAGTGTGGCGACGCGATCGGCTTGTCACTCATCGGGCGCGTCCGCAAGGCGATAGCCGAAGCCATGTACGGTATGCAGCAGCCGCGTGGCGAATGGCCGATCCAGTGCCGTGCGCAATACCGACAGATGCGTGTGCAGCGTGGCGATGTCGCCGCCGTTCTCGCCCCACAGCGCGTTCGCGAGTTCGGCGTGGCGTACCAGGTTCGGCGCGCGCCGCAGCAGGGTTTCGAGCAAGGTGAATCCGGCATGCGTCAGCGTCAACCGCTGGCCGGCGCGTTCGGCCACGTGGTTGACCGGGTCCAGGCTCAAGTCGGCCAGGCGCAGCGTCTCGCCTTGCTGTTGGCGTCCGCGCCGGTACAGCGCGCGGATGCGCGCCTCGACTTCCTTCATCGCAAATGGCTTCACCACATAATCGTCGGCGCCTTCGGCAAATCCGGCGAGCTTGTCGTCGAGCGTGTCGCGCGCGGTCAACATCAGCACCGGCGTGTCGTGCCGCGCGGCGCGCAGCGTGCGGCACAATTCCAGTCCGTCGAGCTTGGGCAGGCCGAGGTCGAGCACGATCACGTCGTAGTCGCCGTCCAGCGCCATGCGCAAGCCGCTGGCGCCGTCGCCGGCGTGATCCATGACGAAACCGCGGTGCTCCAGGTAATCCCAGATGTTCGCGGCAATGTCGCGCTGGTCTTCGATCAGCAGGATGCGCATGGCGTCGGCGTGGGGGCTTCGCGCAGCGCGCGGCGGTACAGCTCGTGGAAGTGCCAGACGCCGCTTTCGCGTTTCGGATTCAGGCGCCCGGCGACGTAGGAACCGGAGGCGAGGCGCTTTTGCACGAGTTCGCAGATCGCGATGTCCTCGTGCTGCACCTCGTCGCTGAAGGCTTCGTCCTGCGCGCGATGGGCAGCATCGCCGCGGCCAGCCGGATAGAAGTAGTCGAAATCCACGCGGCAGCGATCCGGCGCGAGCGGCACCACGCGATTGGTCTGCAGGCGGCCGGGCAGTATGTTCAACATGATGTTCGGCCAGACGAAGTAGTACAGTGCGTCGCCGTTGCCATACAGCGCGTCGGCGCTTTCCAGCGGGCTGAACTGCAGCGAATGCCACGGCGCGAGCGTCGTGGTGTAGCTGCGGTAGTCGAGCATCCTGTTCAGCGCCGGATGGATGTGCGGCACGTGATAGCCTTCCAGGTAATTGTCGACGTAGGCCTTCCAGTTGCAGGCGATCTCGTAGCTGGTGCGGCGGTCGAACGCATAGCTGGCCAGCGGATGCGCGCCCAGGCGCGCATCAATGCCATCGAGTACCTCGGCCAGAGGGGGCGGCGATTCCAGCGCGGCGAAAATCTGTCCCTGCCATTGCGCCACAT
>JAICYA010000063.1 GCA_025934455.1 Rudaea sp. | reverse complement strand
AGGAATTGATCGGCATTGGTGGCGAGCTGGCGCAGTTCGTCGAGTTCCGCGTCGTAGCCATCCGCGATGGCCCCACCATCGCGGAGCAGCAGTGGCGGACGTTCGACGATTGCCGCGCTCAGCATTTGTGCGGTGGCGGCGTGTTCGCCGATGTGGTTCACCAGATCGTGCAGCAGCGGGCTGTCGAGGGCCGCGATTTGTTCCCGTAACCTTGGCGCACCCAGCAAGCCATCGCGCAATGTAGCCAGATCGCGCGGCCGCGCTGAACGCAAGGCCACGCGTGCGAGAATGCGTTCCAGATCGCCGACGGCGCGCAGTTGTTCGCGCAGGACTTCGAAGGTTCGCGAGCCGATCAGCGCATCCAGCGCCTGGTGCCGTGCACGCAGCACGTCGCGGTTGCGCAGCGGCCGGTGCAGCCAGCGCCGCAGCGCGCGCGCACCCATGGGCGTGATCGTGTTGTCCAGGATACCGAGCAGGCTGAAATCCGGATTGCCGCTGGCGTGCGTATCCAGCTCCAGATTGCGGCGCGTGGCCGCATCCATCGCGATGGTTTCGTCGGCTTGCTCGACTGCCAGACCCGAAAGATGCGGCAGTGCAGACTTCTGCGTTTCCTGCAAGTAGGCGAGCAGACAGCCCGCCGCGCCGATGGCGGTGTGCAAGTGCTCCGCGCCGAAGCCGGCGAGATCGCGCGTGCCGAAATGTTTCGTCAGTTCGCGCTGCGCGCTTATCGCATCGAAATGCCAAGGCGGGCGCTTGCGCAAACCGCTCAACGCTGAAACGGCGGAAGGCCAGATCGCATCTTCCGAAATCAATGTCTCCGCGGGCGCCAGACGTGCCAGTTCCGCCGCCAACGCTTCCGCGTCGCGCACTTCGCTCAACAGGAACCGGCCGCCGGCGAGATCCACCCAGGCCAATCCGTAGCCGGATTTTTCCGTTGAAATCGCAAGCAACAAGTTATCGCGGCGTGCCGGCAACAGCGCTTCGTCGGTCACGGTGCCGGGCGTGACCACGCGCACGACCTTGCGTTCGACCAGGCCTTTCGATGCGGCGGGATCGCCGAGCTGTTCGCAGATCGCCACCGATTCGCCGAGCCGCACCAGTTTGGCGAGATAACCTTCAGCCGCGTGATACGGCACGCCGGCCATCGGGATCGGCGCGCCCGCCGATTGGCCGCGCTGCGTCAACGTGATGTCGAGCAGCCGCGCCGCCTTGCGCGCGTCGTCGTAGAACAGCTCGTAAAAATCGCCCATCCGGAAAAATACCAGCGTGTCCGGATACTCCACCTTGGCGGTGAAGTACTGGCGCATCAGCGGCGTGTGTTGGGCGAGGTCGTCGCGATTCATGGCAGGGCGGTGCGAAAGCGCGAGTTTCGCATGCTGCGCGCGCCGTTCCTACCACCGGCCATGTGGCGGAATGCAATGGGCCATCACGCCACCTGCCGGATCAGAATTTGATTTCACCCCACGCGCCCAGCTCGCGCGTCTTGGTATCGGTCTTGCTGTCGTCGCGCAGGCGTTCGTTCTTGTATGCGATCGCCACGCGCAAACCCTTGGTCAGCGGAAACGCCACGCCGAGATTGTAATAAGTGTCCTTCAGGTTCGGGTCGAGATCCTTGCTCGGTTTGACGCGATCGTAGCGGCCGAAGATCGAAGCTCGGCCGAAGTCATAACTGCTCCACAGCGACCAGCCGTCGGCGAAATCGGTCGCCGGCGTGAGCACGTTGTTCCAATCCGTCGCGCGGAAGTATTCGCCGCCCAATCGGAAGCCGCCCGCGTGGTACGCGGCCATTGCATCGTAGCGGTGCGCATCGTGCAGCGCCGGCGTGGCGTGCGTGTCCTGGCCGAGATCGCCGCTGTAACCGCCGACCGCGATTACCACGCTCTTGATCGGCTGGAAGCCGACGCGCGCCTCGAGGTCCGCACCGTTCGCGCGCGCCGGATGCTTATAGCCGCCGCCATTGATGATGGATGCCTGATAGTCGAACATCCCGTTGTCGCCCAGCAGGTGCAGACCCCAATCGGCGGAAGTGCCGAACTTGGCGCGATCCACAAGCGTGGGTTCGATGAAGCGGTAGCCGTACCAGTCTTCCACGAACGGAATCCACGGCAGGCTGGCCGAACCCGCGCGCAGCGTTGCCAGCCTGGAGAACGTGCCTTGCAGGTAGAACTTCTTCCAGTAGAAATGGTGCTCGCCACTGCGGCTGTAACTGGAATCAGTGGTGACGTCCGCCGACCACACATCGCTGAAGCGGTGATCCAGCGAAAGCTGAAGACGTTTCAGATCGCCATCGGTACCGGACGCATCGGTGCGGTCGCCGTGCCTCGTTTGCTCAAGATGAGTGAGATCGAGGAACACGGTTCCGCTGAATAGGGTAACGGGTCGCGTATCCGGCTCCGCTGCGTGGGCCGGCATGACAATCACCGCGAACATGAGTGCGGCAAGGGAGAACGATCTGCGCATGTCAGTGGGTTCGAATCGCCGTATCGGCTTGGCCCAGAATGCCGGCATGGCGTTACAGTTCGATGTCGGCAGGATGACAGTATGGATGTAGCGCTTGGCGCGCAACGTGGAGCGGAGTAAAAGGCGTATTTGACCTGACCCGAATCGCGCATGGATACGTCGCTAATTCCCTCGGACGAACATCTGCATGCACTGGCGCAGACGCTCGCCGAAGCCTTGACGGAACGCCGCGAGATGCTGGTTGCGGCGGAATCCTGCACCGGCGGCTGGATCGCCAAGGCGCTCACCGATCTGCCCGGCAGCTCGGCCTGGTTCGAGGCGGGTTTGGTGGCTTACAGCTACGAAGCGAAGGAAGCGCTGCTGGGCGTCAATCCGCACACGCTGGAGCAACACGGCGCGGTCAGCCAGGAAACCGCGATCGAAATGGTTTCCGGGGCGCTGGCGCGTTTCGGCGCGACGATCGCGGTGGCGGTCACCGGCATCGCCGGGCCGTCGGGCGGCACGCCCGACAAGCCCGTCGGCACGGTATGGATCGCCTGGAAGCGCCGCGGCGGTTATGCGCATGCGGAAGTCTTCCAGTTCGATGGCAACCGCGAAGCAGTGAGGCGGCAAACGGTCGCGCGCGCACTGGAAGGCATTCGGAAAACCCTGGTGGCATGAGGCGTGAGGCACAGCATCGCGCGGCGCTGCAATCGATATCTGGTGAAAGGGAGTTTGCTGCGGCGGGATCTCTTGACGGACAGTGCCCGTGATGGTGAATCAAGAATGTTCGTCAAATCGTTTCGTTCGGCGAGAGACTCGGAAAATCCTGACAGCATGACGGGAACCATGCCTCTTTCGCCATCCCCGTGCTGTGGAATAATGACGGTCACGCAACGTGAATCGTCGCAATCGGTGAGAACACGTTCCGCAACACTCGCCGCCAGTCAGACACTCTGAGGAATTCGCAATGGACGACAACAAACGCCGCGCGCTCGCTTCCGCGCTGGGCCAGATCGAGAAACAGTTCGGCAAAGGCGCGGTGATGCGCATGGGCGACCGCAGTGCCGAAACGGTGGATGTGGTGTCCACTGGCTCGCTCGGGCTGGATGTCGCCTTGGGTATTGGCGGGTTGCCGCGCGGTCGCGTGGTCGAAATCTACGGCCCGGAATCTTCCGGCAAGACCACGCTTACCTTGCAGGTGATCGCTGCCTGCCAGCGCAATGGCGGTACCGCCGCATTCGTGGACGCCGAGCACGCGCTCGATCCGACCTACGCGGAGAAACTCGGCGTCAACGTGGATGACCTTCTGGTGTCGCAGCCGGACACCGGCGAGCAGGCGCTGGAAATCGCCGACATGCTGGTGCGTTCCAATGCGGTGGACGTGGTGGTGGTGGACTCCGTGGCCGCGCTCACGCCGAAGGCGGAAATCGAAGGCGAGATGGGCGACAACCATATGGGCCTGCACGCGCGCCTGATGAGCCAGGCGCTGCGCAAACTGACCGGCAACATCAAGCGTTCCAACACGCTGGTGATTTTCATCAACCAGATCCGCATGAAGATCGGCGTGATGTTCGGCAATCCGGAAACCACGACCGGCGGCAACGCGCTGAAGTTCTACGCTTCCGTGCGACTGGATATCCGCCGCATCGGCGCGGTCAAGAAAGGCGATGAGGTGATCGGCTCGGAAACGCGCGTGAAAGTCGTCAAGAACAAGGTTGCGCCTCCGTTCCGGCAAGCCGAGTTCGAAATCCTCTACGGCGAGGGCACGTCCTACGAGGGCGAGTTGATCGAACTTGGCGTCGCCAACAACCTGGTGGAAAAGTCCGGCGCCTGGTACAGCTACAACGGCGAGCGGATCGGCCAGGGCAAGGAAAACGCCCGCCAGTACTTCAAGGACAACCCGGCTGCCACCAAGCAGCTCGACGAAGCCTTGCGTGCCAAGCTGCTGGATTGCGCCGGCAAGGGCGGCGCGGCGACCACTGCGGACGCCGAGAAAGTCGAAGCGTGAAGAAGCCTGCCGGGCTCTTGTAGGAGCCGACCTGGCCGGCGGTAGAGGTGGCTGATCGCGCGCAGGCTCGCGCCTACAGTGATGCGCATGAAACGCAGGCAAGTTCCCGATGGCGCCGACCGCAGTGCCTACGACCGCGCCTTGGGCATGCTGGCGCGACGCGAATATTCGCAACGCGAGCTGCGCACGCGGCTTGCGCGTGCGGGTTGCGATGAGGCGGAATCGGAATCCGCGATCGGCAAGCTGCAGCAGCAGCATTACCAGGACGACCAGCGTTTCGGTGCAATGCTGGTGCGTGCGCGGGTAGGGCAGGGTTACGGTCCGGCACGGATCCGGGCCGAACTGCGCTCGCACGGACTGGCCGACCCCGCGATCCGCGCATTGCTGGATGCCGCCGAAGCCGATTGGGGCGCATTGGCCGTGGCCCAGTTGCGCAAGAAATACGGCGGCCGGCCGGCCGCCGATCACGCCGAGCGCGGCAAACGCGCCGCTTTCCTCCTGCGTCGCGGCTTTGCCGCCGAAACCGTTAGAATCGTCACCCATTCCGAGGTTGATGACTCCCGCGACTGAGTACCTGTCGTGTTGCGACAGGCGGGTGGAGCGTGCTTCCCGGTGTGCCATTCACTTGAGATATTCACTGCAACCGCATGAAAACCGCAGAAATTCGCGCGCGCTTTCTTGAATTCTTCAAGGAACGCGGCCACACCATTGTTCCGTCCGCGCCGCTGGTCCCGGCCAACGACCCGACCCTGCTGTTCACCAACTCGGGCATGGTGCAGTTCAAGAACGTGTTCCTGGGTAGCGAAAAACTGCCCTACAAGCGCGCGGCTGACGTGCAGCGCTGCCTGCGCGCGGGTGGCAAGCACAACGACCTTGATGCCGTGGGTTACACCGCGCGCCACCACACGTTTTTCGAAATGTTGGGCAATTGGTCGTTCGGTGATTACTTCAAGCACGAAGCCATCGAATGGGCGTGGGAGCTTTTGACCGGCGTGTTCAAGTTGCCGGCGGACAAGCTGTGGGTCACCGTCTATCACACCGACGACGAGGCCTACGGAATCTGGAAGGACGTGGTCGGCGTGCCGGCCGAGCGCATCGTGCGCATCGGCGACAACAAGGGCGCGCCGTTTGCTTCGGACAACTTCTGGCAGATGGCCGACACTGGTCCGTGCGGTCCCTGCACGGAAATCTTTTACGACCATGGCCCGGGGATTCCGGGGGGGCCGCCGGGTTCGAAAGACGAGGACGGCGACCGTTACATCGAAATCTGGAACCTGGTGTTCATGCAGTTCGACCGCGCCGACGACGGCACGCTGTCGCCGTTGCCGGCGCCGTGCGTGGATACCGGCATGGGCCTCGAGCGCCTGGCCGCGGTGCTGCAGGGCGTGCACTCCAACTACGAGATCGACCTGTTCCAGCGCCTGATCGCGGCCGCGCAACAGCTGACGGGCTGCAGCGATCGCGCAAGCAAGTCGTTGCGCGTGATCGCCGACCACATCCGCGCCTGTGCATTCCTGATCGTGGATGGCGTGCTGCCCTCCAACGAGGGTCGTGGCTACGTGTTGCGACGGATCATCCGGCGCGCGCTGCGCCACGGCTGGATGCTGGGCGTGCGCGGCGGGTTCTTCTGGAAAATGGTGGCGCCGCTGGTCGCGGAAATGGGTGAGGCCTACCCCGAGCTCGTGGCGCGGCAGGCGTTCGTCGAAGACGCACTGCGGGCGGAAGAACAGCGCTTTGGCGAAACCCTGGAACACGGCATGAAGGTGTTCGACGAGGTGGCCGCGCACGCGGGCAAGGCGATCCCGGGCGAGGATGCATTCCGCCTGTACGACACCTACGGATTCCCGGTGGACCTGACCGCCGACATCGCGCGCGAACGCGGCATGACGGTGGATATGGCCGGCTTCGAGCGCGCGATGGAACGGCAGCGCGCGCGCGCGCGTGCCGCCAGCAAGTTTGAAAGCAAGACGCAGCTGCCGGCGGAAGTCGCCAGCAGGCTCGCGCCGACCGCGTTCCTCGGTTACGAAACGCTGCAGGCCAAGGACTGCAAGGTGGCGGCCATCCTGCACGACGGGCGTGTGGTCGACACGCTGGCGCCGGGCGAGATGGGGACGCTCATCC
Organism: Rudaea sp.; assembly: GCA_025934455.1. Next base: position 2,014 of record JAICYA010000063.1, on the reverse strand, counting down.
TGGATCGCACGCCGTTCTACGCGGAATCGGGCGGGCAGGTGGGTGACACCGGTGCACTGGAACACGCCGACGGGCGCTTCATCGTCAACGACACCCAGAAGTTTGCGGGCCAGTTCCATGGCCACATCGGCCAGTGGCAGGGTGCCGCGCCGCTGCGCGTGGGCGCTGCGGTGCTGGCGCGGGTGGATGGCGCTCGCCGCCAGGCCACGGTGCTGAACCATTCGGCGACCCACCTGTTGCACGCGGCGTTGCGCGAAACGCTGGGTGAGCACGTCACGCAGAAGGGCTCGCTGGTGGCGCCCGACCGCCTGCGGTTCGACTTCTCGCATTTCCAGCCCGTGGCGCCGGCCGAGTTGCGCCACATCGAGGATCGCGTCAACGAGCAGATCCGCCGCAACGACGTGGCAGAGACCCGCCACATGGCCTACGACGATGCGATCGCGACCGGCGCGATGGCGCTGTTCGGCGAAAAGTACGGCGCGGAAGTGCGGGTGCTGCGCATGGGTGATTTTTCGACCGAGCTGTGCGGAGGCACGCACGTCACGCGCACCGGCGACATCGGCCTGTTCAAGATCGTGTCGGAAGCGGGCGTTGCCGCCGGCATCCGCCGCATCGAGGCGGTGACCGGCGCCGGGGCCGTGGCCCACGTCGTCGCGGAAGAACGGCGGCTGGGCGAGCTGACCGACATGCTGTCGTCCAATGCCGGGGATGCGGTCGAGAAACTGCACCAGGTCCTCGATCGGCAGAAAAAACTGGAGCATGAGCTTGATGCGCTGAAGGCCAAGGCAGCGGGTTCCGTGACCGGCGATCTCGCCGCACACGCGCAGGATGTGGCGGGCATCAAGCTGGTCGCGGCACGCGTGGATGGCATGGATACCAAGGGCCTGCGTGAAGCGGTCGATGCGCTCAAGCGGAAGCTGGGAGATTGCGTGGTGTTGCTGGCCTCCGGACAGGCCGGGAAGGTTGCGCTGGTCAGTGGTGTCCACGGTGCCGCACTCGCCAAGATCAAGGCGGGCGATGTCGTGGCACACGTGGCCAGGCAGATCAGCGGCAAGGGCGGCGGCCGGCCGGACCTGGCCCAGGGCGGCGGCGTGGATTCGCCACTATTGGACCAGGCGCTCGCGGGGCTGGCCGCTTGGCTGGCGCCTGCGTTGGGCTGAGCCTCGCGATGCCGAAAGTTGAACGCACTTCCTTGACTTTTTGTTGCGTTGCGTAGCAGTCCTTCGTTCAGCTATAGTCGCCTCGCATCGGCCACCCCTGCACCGGTCTAGTGTGGGTGATGGAGGAACCTGAACGCGCGATTGCATCCGTGTCTGTTCGTGGCCGTCCTGTTGAACCGCAACGCGCGATCCGGAGGGGAACGCGCACGCGGTTATCGGGTCCAACGAACCCGAACGTATGGAGTTCCGTCATGTTGATTTTGACCCGTCGCGTGGGGGAGACCCTGATGATCGGCGACCAGGTGACAGTTACGGTGTTGGGCGTCAAGGGCAACCAGGTACGCATCGGCATCACCGCGCCCAAGGACGTTGCCGTGCATCGCGAAGAGATCTACCAGCGCATCCAGCAGGAACATCAGGCCGGGGCTGGTTCCGGTGCGGCCGGTTCCGACGAGCCTTCGTCGCACGAAGCAACCAACGGCTGACGTCGCGGCGTCTTGCCGCTTTACCAAAGCGGAGCTTGCATCTATGCTAGCCGACTTGGTTTTCCTGGTCGGCGCACGGGTGCGGCGTGCCGATTGGCGCCGCAGGACGGGTCCGAACGCAGCGAGGAGCGAGCATCGCGATGATGCGGGTCATCCCGAACGTTGCGACCGTTCGGCGAAGGTCTCTTGTTACACTCTGCGTCTGGTGAAAAATTTGGAGAGATGCCCGAGAGGCCGAAGGGGCTCCCCTGCTAAGGGAGTATTGGGCCACAAAGCCTGATCGAGGGTTCGAATCCCTCTCTCTCCGCCATTTTTTCCGTTGACGCGTTTACGCGCAACGACGATAATTGGCAGCTTGTTTCTGGGTTT
>JAICYA010000330.1 GCA_025934455.1 Rudaea sp. | reverse complement strand
CGTCAAGGTGCCCAACGTGGTGGCCGACATTCCGGGCTCGGATGGCAGCGGCGAGTACGTAGTCATCGGCGGCCATCTGGATTCCTGGCAACTCGGCACAGGGGCAGAAGATAACGGCACCGGAGCGGCCAGCGTGCTGGCGGTAGCCGAGGCAGTGAAGGCAAGCGGCATTCAGCCAAAACGCACGCTGCGTTTCGTGCTGTTCGGCGGCGAGGAAGAGGGCCTGCTGGGGTCGATCCACTATGCGCAGATGCACGCCGGTGAGCTGGACAAATGCGTCGGCGTATTTATTACCGACACCGGATCGGAGGCTCCGAAAGGCTGGTACACCTTCGGCCGCGACGACGAGAACCAGGCGCTGGGCACGCTGAAGCCGGAGCTCGCGGCACTGGGCGCAGACGGCACCAGCGACGACGGCCGGTTTACCTTCTCCACCGACCACGGGCCGTTCCTGATTCACGGGGTGCCCTCGTTCGTGCTGTGGACGCCCGTCGATGAGTACTTCAAGCTGCATCACAAGCCCAGCGACACATTTGACAAGGTGAACCAGCGCGACCTGAACCTGGGCGCGGCGGTAGTGGGAGTGACGGCGCTGGCGTTTGCCGACTCAGCGCAGCCTCTGAAGCACTACTCGCAAAGCGAGATGGAGGACCAGCTCAGGAAGATCAAGTCCTTCGACGAGTACAAGGACATGGTGGACCACAAGATGTTCTGACGTGGCGGCGGAACGAGCAGGGGGAGTGGAGGGCGTTGGATGTGGCTCTCCTGATGTCGCGGCGGAGGCCTCGGCGGCGGCATTCCGTGATTTCCACAGGATGCCGATTGCGTCTATTTCGGCGTAAGTTGCTTGTCTTCTAGCATCTTACGCAATTCTACAAAAAACTGTAGAAAATAAATTAAAAAAAATTTGCAAGTGCTTTTAACGGCAAACTGGCGGATTTCTCCGCGAGCAAAGGTAGATTAGCAGTGCGGCGGCAGGGTGTATGTGATGGCGGATACAGGGGGGGCGTCCGGCTTCTAGCTTCCAGCGTCTAGCTTCTAGTTGTCCGGCCAGCGAAGAACTGAGACGCCGCAGCGCCAGCTATCCCCACCTAGGGCGAGCCTGGATGGGGCACCCCAAACTCATTGGCAATTACGCTAGAGCACCGAGCCGCAGGCGGAGCAGAAGCGGGCCGCCGCCACGTTGGTGTGCTGGCAGTTGCGGCAGGTGACCAGCGCACCGGGCAACGGGAGAGTGGAGGCAGGCACCGGGGATGGCATGGGCGCAGGCGCGGCGGTAGTGGCGCTGTAGGCCGGCCAGCCCCATCCCGCCGGCACCGGCATGCCCAGGGTGGCGGCGATGGCGGCGGCCTGGATGGCGTTGAATTCGCGCACCCGGCCGGGCATGAAAAAGCACTCAATGAAGCCGAGGATCGACGGAATGCCGGTCCAGCAGAAGACCAGGTAAAGGATGCCGAGGCCGGTGCGGCGCAAATAGAAGTGGTGAATTCCGAACGTGCCGAGGAAAAGGGCCAGCAGAATGCCCACGACCTCGTCGCGGCGCACCGACTCATACTGCTCGTAAAACATTGCCTGCGTGTTGAATGCCGGAACCCCGGTGCTCATGATGACCTCTCAATTTCCACAATAATGGATACGCGGGCAGCGGGCTGGAAGTTCACGGCTTCGAAGGGTGCTGTTCACGGCAGTGAAGCAAGTTGTCAGGGGCCAGTTTTCAGGGAGAGACCCGGAAAATGACTGACAACCGGCAACTGTGAACGACGAACTGTGAACTCTCACTGCACGGAGCTGTGAATCGCCGCGGCCAGCTCGTCGGCGTGGAATCCGAACGGGCCGGGGCGGCTCTTATAAAGCACGCGGCCGCCGCGGCCGACCAGGTAAAGGCGATCGGGCCAGCCCGTATACGCTGCTTCGACATGATTGTCGATGCTGTCGACCAGGGCGGGGAAATGAATGCCTAATTTGCGCCAGCAGGCGGTGGCCACGCCGGCGCGCTCCGCCTCGGTGCGAGGATCGCGGAACAGCACGCCTTCGCGGACGTTGGACTGCATCTGCCACACGTCGGTGGGATGGGCTTCGAGGATGTACACGGCGTAGAAGTCCACCTTGCCGCGATACCGGTCGGCCAGCTTATTCAGGGCGGGAACCTCCCGCCGAAAAGGCGGTCAGGTATAGCTGCCGAAGACGAGGACGACAGGCCGCTCCTTCCAAAGCGCCGCCATGTCTACGGGACCTTCGCTGCCCTGGAGTTCCTTCAGGGTGAAGGCGGGCGCCTGATCGCCGGCATCGAGATTGCCCGCGCGGGTGCGGTTCCAGAGAGTTTCAAAGGGGAGCACGAAAAAGGCCGGCATGGGCATGCGGGCCATCACTGCGCCAAACACTTCGGGAGGCTGGCGCATGGCCCAGTCGATGTAAGCCACGAAGCCCAGCCATGCGATCACGCAGACGGCAATCGCAGAGACGACCCAGCGGCGGAGCCGACCGGGATTGCGGGGAGCGGGTTGGGCGGAATTGGGCATGGCGGACAATTCTCGGTTCACAGTTCGTTGTTCTCAGTTCACCGGTCGTGTCATTGGCTGACAACTGAAAAACCGGCAACTGAGAACTTATTTCGTCACTCCATTCATCTCCAGATATCCCATAGGCGCGATGCCGAAGGCGTCGGCCACCCGGTTGAAGAAGGCAAACATCGCGGTGATGTAAACCGCCTCGGCAATCTGCGGATCGGTCCAGCCATGATCGCGCAGCGCCTGCACGTCTTCATGAGTGGTTCGATAGGCTGCCTCGGTCACCTTCTTTACATAATCCAGCAGCGCACGCTCGGCCGGGGTCAGAGCAGCGGCATCGAGATTGCCCTGGGCGATGGCCTGTACAGTTTGTTCTTCGGCTCCCT
>JAICYA010000210.1 GCA_025934455.1 Rudaea sp. | reverse complement strand
GCGCTCCAAAGAGCTGCCGGTGCCTGACTGGCTGGAGCGCGCGTTTCCGGTGGAAGCGGCGGCGCAGCGCGTTGCCTGACGTTGGAGATGGTTTCGCTCGCCTGCGGCGCGCGAGTGACTTTCTGTCGCGACAGAAAGTCACCAAAGACCGCTGCGCCCGGCATGCCGGTTTCGCCGACCTCGTGTCGGCGAAACTCCCCTTGGTGCTCGCCGGACGGCGGCCGCGCCGAACTCGGCCATCCCTGGCCTCGAACATTCGCGCCTTGCTCCCGCGTGCCGCTGCGATGCTCGGCGTCGTGCGACGGCGCCATATTCGCTTCGACGATCGGCCGTCCGTGGCCTACGTACCAGCGAATCGAAACGTTGCAGGCCATGGATGGCCGCCAGAGCAGGGTTTTTGACGCGCCTTGGCGTGCCGCCGCGGCGCGCATCCGGGCGGCGGAGCAAGCGCCGAATATTCGAGCACAGGGACGTGCGACTAAATCGGCAGGGACTGCCGATTTGAACGCCGCAGGCGGCCCGAACATAAGCGAGGGGCGAGCCACAGGGAAGTGGCGAGTCGTTCGGCGCGGCCGCCGGTCAGCGAGCACCAAGGGAAGTTTCGGCACCACGATGTTGCCGAAACCGTCATGCCGGGCGCAGTAGCTTTGGCTACGTTCCCCGTAAGGAAAGTAGCTCGTCCGCGCAGCGGACGAAATCGTGCGTCTGAGTAGCTCGCGCGCAGCAGGCGAGCGAAACCCGCTTTTCAATCGGCTATCCCTGGCCGGCGTTTTCGGAGCTACGCAACCCGCAGCGCCGATGTCTCAGCCGGAAACGCGCGTTCCAGCCACGCCGGCACCGGAATGCCCTTGGAGCGCAGGAACGCTGGGTTGAACAGCTTCTTCGCATAGCGCGTTCCCGCATCGGCCAGAATCGTCACGATGACGTGCCCCGGCCCCAGCTCGCGCGCCAGCCGGATCGCGCCCGCGATGTTGACACCGGACGAGCCGCCAAGGCACAGGCCTTCCTCCATCAGCAGCGCGTGCAGCAACGGCACCGACTCGGTATCCGGAATGCTGTAGGCCGTGTCGATTTTCGCGTCCTTGAAATTGGCGGTGACGCGGCTGGAACCGATGCCTTCGCTGATGGAATTGCCTTCCGCCTTGAGCTCGCCATGGTTGACGAAATTGGCGAGCGCCGAGCCCGTCGGATCCGACAGCGCAATCCGGACGCCTGGCTTGCGCGCCTTCAAACCGTCCGCGACGCCGGCCAGCGTGCCGCCGGTGCCCGCCGAGCACACGAAGCCATCCACCGCGCCAGCGGTTTCGTCCCAGATCTCGACCGCGGTCGTCGCCGCGTGGTAGTCGCGGTTGGCCGTGTTGTCGAACTGGTTCGCAAACCACGCACTGCCCGGCGCCTTCGCATTCAGCGAAGCCGCCAGCCGTGCGGACACATGCACGTAGTGATTGGGATCGGCAAACTTCGCCGGCGGCACCAGCCGCACTTCCGCGCCCGTCAAGCGCAGCGCGTCGAGCTTCTCGGCGCTCTGGCTGTTGGGCGCGACGATGATGCTACGGTAACCGCGGCTGGCGCCGGCCAGCGCGAGACCAATCCCGGTGTTGCCCGCGGTGCCTTCGACCAGCATCGTGTCCGGCCGCACCAAACCTTTGCGTTCGGCATCCAGCAACAGACCCAAGGCGGTACGATCCTTGATCGAGCCGCCCGGATTCATCCATTCCGCCTTGCCGAGAATTTCGCAACCCGTCGCCGCGGACGCACGCCGCAGCCGAACCAGCGGCGTGTGCCCGACCGTGGCGGCAAAATCCGCGCGTACGTCGATCATGGTGTTGCCATCACCCGCGGACGTAGCGGATGTACGGCTTGACCTTGCGCGCCTTGCCGAACTTCTTGGCCACTTCCTCGTCCGACAGTTTGGGCGAAGCCACGACCTCATCGCCGGGCTTCCAGTCGACCGGAGTCGACACCGGGCCTTTGTCGGTCACCTGCAACGCGTCGACGGTGCGCAGGATTTCATCGATGTTGCGGCCCACCGACGGCGGGTAGATGAACGTCGCGCGCACCTTGCGCTGCGGATCGATGATGAACACCGCGCGCACCGTCACCTTCGGATCGGCCTCGGGGTGGAACATGCCGTACAGCTTGGCAACTTCAAGATCGGGGTCGGCCAGGATCGGGTAGTTGAGCGGACTGCCGCCAACATCCGAGATGTCCTGCGCCCACTGCTTGTGACTGTCGACCGGGTCGACCGACAGGCCCAGCAACTTTGTGCCACGCTGGTCGAACTCGGCCTTGCGGTGCGCGAAAGCACCAAGCTCGGTGGTGCAGATCGGCGTGAAATCCTTCGGGTGTGAGAAGAACACGACCCAATGGTCGCGCGCGAACGCGCTGAAGTGCAGCGAACCCTGGGTAGAATCCAGGGTGAAGTCGGGGGCGGTTTGGCCCAATTGCAGACTCATGTTGATTGCCTCGCGTGAAAGATGCCTGGAACCGACGGTGAACCCGTCATGCCGCACATGGCGCCACGACATCGCGCGGACCATGCGCGCCACTTCGCGCGCGGCGGCGCAACAGTGGAACGGATTGGCATCGGCGGACTCATGCGGTTAGTCTGGGCGTGCCAGGAATCCAATGAAAGTGCCGATTCCAAGCTACGGCATAACGCAGCGTTATAAGCGGTTATGGAAGTATGGACGTCCATCTGTTAGCCTGACGTGATGCGCGCGTTCGCGGCTGAACGCGGTTTGGAGGCCACCCGCTGAACCTGCAATGTTCCGCGCCGTTTAGTTGACCATGGCCGGCGTGACGCGCCACGCGCGCTGCATCAGCCCGCACTCGCTCCCGGAAACTTCAGGATGACGCTGAACCAGCTCCGCTACTTCGTCGCCATCGCCGATTCGGGCCTCAACATCACGCTTGCAGCCGAACATGTGCACGCCACCCAGCCCGGCCTGTCGCGGCAGATCAAGCAACTGGAAGACGAACTGGGTTTTCTGCTGTTTGCCCGCAAGGGGCGCAGCCTCACGGCGTTGACCGTGGCGGGCGAACAGGTGCTGGCGCACGCGCGGCGGATGCTGGACGAAGCCACCAACATTCGCGCCTTGGCCGCCAATCAGCGCGGCGAGCGGCGCGGCCGTCTCACGCTCGTCACCACCCACACCCAGGCGCGCTATGTCCTGCCCGCGGCGATTGCCGCAACCCGGCGCGAGTTTCCGGCGGTCAGCATTCGTTTGCAGCCGTCGGATGAAAGCGAAATCCTCGCGCGACTCGCGCGCGGCGGCGACGAGCTTGCCGTCATCAGCACCAGCGGCGCGGTGCCCGACACCGGCATCGCGGTGCCGTTGTTCCGTTGGCGGCGGGTGGTGCTGGTGGGCAGGGATCACCCGCTCGGCCGGCGCAGCAGGGCCCCGACCTTGCGCGAACTGTCGGCGCTGCCGATCGTGAGTTACGAATCCTCGCGCCGGCCCGAGTCATCGCTGCGGCGCGCATTTGACGCCGCCAAGCTGCCGCTGCAACTGGCGATGACCGCGCACGACGCCGACCTCATCAAAACCTACGTCCGCGCGGGACTTGGAGTTGGCATCCTGGCCGAGATGGCGGTCGTGCCCGGCGACACCGACCTGCGTGTGCTGCCCGCGCCCGCCGCACTGCCGGAATGCATCACTTGGGCGGTGCTTCCCCGCGGACGCGTGCTGCGCGACTTCACCCTGCACCTGCTGCACCTGCTCGCGCCGCAGATCGACCCGACCGACGCGCGCCGCGTCGTCGCCGGCAACGCCGAGCCCGCGTGGCCCACGCCGCCGGCGTGGCAGGAGCTCAGCGCGCGCCAGCGTGCATCGACGGCAAAACCGTAACGGGCGATCCGTCCCTCCCGCACGCAGGCGAACAGTCGCCGGGTTGAATGCGTTGCAATAACCTGCAAGGTGTCATGGCGCCTTGCGCCTGAGCACAACGTGGGCGGCCTTCTGTGATCCGACCGACTCCACGCACTCGTATCGCAGTGCTCGCATGTCCACTTCCTTGAACAACCGCTCGCCCCGGCCGAGCAGAACCGGCGCAATGGCAACGTGCAGTTCATCGATGAGACCCTCGCGAAGATATTGCCGGATCGTGCCCGGGCCGCCACCACTCCGCACGTCCATGCCGGCAGCGGACGCGCGCGCACGGTCGAGCGCCACGCGAATGCCCTCTGTTACGAAGTGGAACGCCGTGCCGCCTGCCATCTCAATCGGGGCACGCGCGTGATGGGTCAAGACGAAAACCGGAACGTGATACGGCGGATTGTCGCCCCACCAGCCTTTCCAGTTCGCGTCTGGCCAATTCCAACGAATGGGCCCGAACATGTTCCGCCCGAGAATCCCGGTCCCGACGTTCCGAAACCTGACCTGCGAAGAATAGTGTGATTG
>JAICYA010000239.1 GCA_025934455.1 Rudaea sp. | reverse complement strand
CTTGAAATTTGTTGCGCGCTCGTCGAGTATGCCGCGCCCTTGGAGAAGTAGCCTCACGCATGAGCAGCCGTTACAACGCCGCCGATATTGAAGTCCTTTCCGGCCTTGAACCCGTCAAGCGCCGCCCCGGCATGTACACCGACACCTCGCGCCCGAACCATCTGGCGCAGGAAGTCATCGACAACTCAGTGGACGAGGCCCTGGCCGGGCACGCCAAAACCATCGAAGTGATCGTGCACACCGACGGTTCGGTGGAAGTATCCGACGACGGCCGCGGCATGCCGGTGGACATCCATCCCGAGGAAGGCATCCCGGGCGTGGAACTGATCCTCACCCGCCTGCATGCGGGCGGCAAGTTCTCGAACCGGAATTACGCCTTTTCCGGCGGCCTGCACGGTGTGGGCGTTTCGGTGGTCAATGCCCTGTCAACGAAGGTGGAAGTGGCGATTCGCCGCGACGGCAATGTCTATCGCATGGACTTCGCCAATGGTGACCGCGCCAGCGATCTGAAAGTCGTCGGAAACGTGCCAAAGAAGCAGACTGGTACCACGTTGCGCTTCTGGCCGGATCAGAAATACTTCGATACATCAAGGATTTCCCTGCCAAAACTCAAGCATGTTCTACGCGCCAAGGCCGTGCTGTGCGCCGGCCTGACCGTGCGCTTGCTCGACGAGGCGACCGGTGAGACCGATACCTGGTACTACGAAGACGGCCTGCGCGATTACCTGCGCTCCATGTTGGGCGCTGCCGACTATCTGCCGAACGATCTGTACCTGGGTTCGCTCAAGCGCGAAACCGGCGCTGTCGATTTCGCCCTCGCCTGGCTGCCCGAAGGCGAACTCACGCAGGAAAGTTACGTCAACCTGATCCCGACGATCCAGGGCGGCACGCATGCCAACGGCCTGCGCACCGGATTGACCGAAGCGCTGCGCGAGTTCTGCGACATCCGCAACCTCTTGCCGCGCGGCGTAAAGCTGGCGCCCGAGGACGTCTGGGATCGGCTGTGCTTCGTGCTGTCGCTGAAAATGCAGGATCCGCAGTTTTCGGGACAAACGAAAGAGCGCCTGTCCTCGCGCGATGCCGCCGGTTTCGTGGAAAACGCCGCGCACGACGGATTTTCCCTGTTTCTCAACCAGCACGTCGAACTCGGCGAGAAGATCGCGGCAATCGCCATCGAGCGCGCGAGCCTGCGGCTCAAGGCCGAAAAACAGATCGTGCGCAAGAAGATCACGCAGGGACCGGCGCTACCCGGCAAGCTCGCCGACTGCGCGTCCAGCGACTTGTCGCAAACCGAACTGTTCCTCGTTGAAGGCGACTCCGCCGGCGGCAGCGCCAAGCAGGCGCGCGACAAGGATTACCAGGCCATCCTGCCGCTGCGCGGAAAAATCCTGAATACCTGGGAAGTCGAATCCGGGCAGGTGCTGTCCTCGCAGGAAGTCCACGACCTCGCGGTCGCCATCGGCTGCGACCCGGGCAAGGACGACATCGCCGGACTGCGCTACGGCAAGATCATCGTGCTCGCCGACGCGGATTCCGACGGCCTGCACATCGCCACGTTGCTGTCCGCGCTGTTCCTGCGGCACTTCCCCACGCTGGTGCGCGAAGGCCACGTCTTCGTCGCCATGCCACCGCTGTTTCGCGTCGACGTGGGCAAGCAGGTGTTCTACTGCCTCGACGATGCCGAGCGCGACGCGCAACTGGCCCGGATCGAACGCGAGAAGATCAAGGGCGCGGTCAACGTTACCCGCTTCAAGGGCCTGGGTGAGATGAACCCGGCGCAACTGCGCGAATCGGCCATGCACCCGGATACGCGTCGCCTCGTGCAACTCACCGTCGATACAGACGACGGCACTGCGCCGCTGATGGACATGCTGCTGTCGAAAAAGCGCGCGAGCGACCGCAAGGAGTGGCTGGAGACGAAGGGCGATTTGGCGTCGCTTGAAGTCTGACGCCGATCAAACCAGCGCTGTTTCGAGCAGCGCCTTGATGACTGCCTGCGTCGATGCAGCGAGATCGTCGCGATACTCGAACAAGTCCTCGTCCATGTAATTGCACTGTGCGAGTTCGAGCTGGATCGCATCGATGCCCTTGGCCGGGTCGCCGTAGTGGCGCGTGATATAGCCGCCCTTGAAGCGGCCGTTGACGATGAAACTGTAATCCTTCTGTGCTTCGAGCAGATGCACGAGTTTGCGCTGAAGTCCGGCTGAGCAACTCGCACCGCCGGATGTACCGAGGTTGAAATCCGGCAGGCGTCCGTCGAACAGGAACGGCACGACGCTGCGGATCGAGTGGCCTTCCCAGAGCACCACGCGACCATGCGCCGCCTTGATGCGCGCGATCTCCGCTGCCAGCGCCTCGTGGTACGGACGCCAATATTTCTTCACGCGTTGAGCGATTTCACCCGGCGACGGTTCCTGACCGGGCAGATACACCGGTTCGCCGCTGAACTGCACCATGGGACACAAGCCGGTCGTGTTCTGGCCGGGATACAACGACACGTCATCCGATGGGCGATTCAGATCGACGACGTAGCGCGACTGCTTCGGCACGATGATCGACGCGCCGAGCTCGCGCGCGAATGCGTACAGGCGCGACACATGCCAATCCGTATCCGGCACGCGGCGGGCGGCCGACGTCATGCGCGCAGCGATGTCGTCGGGGAGCGCCGTGCCGTCGTGCGGCAGCGACACGAACAGTGGCGACGTGCCGCGATGCAGGTTGAAAATATCCATGTGCGTCAGATATCGAAGCGGGACGGTGAAAAAGGCGCCATGTCCAGCGACGACGGTGCGTCGCAAACCAATTCCGCAATCAGCTTTCCGGTGATCGCCGACATGGTGATGCCGAGCATGCCGTGTCCGGTGGCGAGGACGACATTTTGCAGCGACGCGGTACGACCCAGGATCGGCAGGTCATCGTACGTCATCGGCCGCCAGCCGTACCATTCTTCGATCATCTGCGGCCCTTCGGATTCGTGCAGATATTCGGCCGCGCCGCGCTTGAGCGCATCCAGACGCGTGCGGTTGAGCGTGGCGTCGTAGCCGGAGAATTCCATCGTGCTGCCGAGGCGGTAGCCGGATTCCCACGCGGTCACGCACACCGCACGTTCCTTGAGCGTGAGCGGAATGCGCGGGCAACGCGCGGGCCGCGTGTAGGTGATCGAGTAGCCCTTGCCCGGCTGGATCGGAATGCGCAAGTCGAGTTGCCGGGCCAGCAGCGGCGACCAGGAACCGAGCGCGAACACGATGTCGCGTCCGGAGAATTCGCCACGGTCGGTGACGACGGATTCGATTTTGCCGCCGGCCGTGCGGAATCCGCTGATCGTGGTGGATTCGGAAATCTCGCCACCCAGCGCCGCGACCGCACGTGCGAGTTCCGCACAATAGCGTTCGGGACGCAGTTGCGCGTCGCCGGCGTGGAAATAACCGCCGACGATGCTGTCGTTGAGCGCCGGTTCGCGCGCGCGGCAGGCAGCGCCATCGAGCACTTCCACCGGCAGTCCGAATTCGGCAGGCAACAGCGCCATCTGCCGGGAATGCTCGAACGCGCGCGCATCGCGGTAGACGTTCATCGTACCTTGCGCCTGGAATTCGCAATCGAGTTTCGCGCTGCGTACCAGTGTTTCGAGTTCGGCCCGGGCCTGAATCAACAGCGGCGCCTTGATCGCGGTGACGCGCCGGCATTGCGTGGCGTTGCAGCGCCGCGCGAATTGCAGCAGCCATTCGAACAGGGCAAAATCCGGCCGCGGCGCGATGCGCAGCGGCGCATCCTTGTTGAATACCCAGCGCAGCGCCTGCGCGAGCACGCCGGGTGCCGCCAACGGCAGTGCGTGGCTGGGCGTGATGGTCCCGCAATTGCCATGCGAGGTCGCCGCGCCGACCTGGCCGCGATCGAGCACCCTGACGCTGCGCCCGGCGCGCAGCAGGTACAGCGCGCAGGCAAGGCCGATCG
>JAICYA010000327.1 GCA_025934455.1 Rudaea sp. | reverse complement strand
GGCACCCTGCTCGGCTTGCTGCTGGCGACCGCACTCGTGCACGTCGCCTTCGGCAGCGAGTGGGGGCGCATCGTCCTGCTCGCGGCGTTGTGCTTCGGCTTCCGCCAATTGACCACGATGCATTACGGGCTCGGCGTCATGCTGCTCACCGCGCTGATCGTGGTGCTGCTCAGCTTCGAAGGCATGTCGCCGACGGCGACGATGGACGCGCGCGCGCTCGGCACCAGCCTCGGCAGTGCGCTGGCGCTGGCCGCCTATGCGTTGTGGCCGACTTGGGAACGCGGCCGCGTGCGTGGCGCCCTGGCCGACCTGCTGGACGCCTACCGACAATATTTCCTCGCCGTGGCCGGCGACGATTCGCGCGTGCGCGCCGACGTGCGCGCCCTGAGCCGGCGCGCGCGCACGAATGCGCAGGCGTCGCTGGATCGCCTGCGCGGCGAACCGCGTCGCCGCCATCTTGTCGCCACGGCGGAAGGCAGTTTCGCCAACGCAAACCGTTTCCTGCGCGCGGCGATGGCCCTGGAGGCAATGCGCCAATCCGCTGCGCCGTTGTCCGATCGCGATGCCGTCGAGACATTCGCAGCAAGCGTAAACGACGTCATGAATTCGCTCGCCCGAGCGCTGCGCGGCGGCAAGACGCCGGCCATCGGCAGCGTGCTGCGCGAGGCGCAAAGCCGGCTTCGCGATGCCTTGCGTGCAACGTCGGCGGGCAACGAGCCTGTACTCATCGCCGCATGGATCGACGCCAGCGACCGAATTACCGACAGCATCGACACCCTAGCCCACCTGTTGGCCCGAGACGCATCCCGCGCCAGCGGTTAAACTTCGGTTCCATGCTCAAGATCGACACCCACGCCCACATCCTGCCAGCCCGCTGGCCGAACCTCGTCGAGAAATACGGCGACGAGCGTTTTCCGGTCATGGTCGATGCCGACGGACGCCACCGCATCTACAAGGACGGCAGGTTCTTCCGCGAGGTCTGGGCAAACGCGTTCGATGCCGAACACCGCATCGCGGACTACGCGAAATTCGGCGTGCAGGTGCAGGCGATCTCCACCGTGCCGGTGCTGTTTTCGTACTGGGCCAAGCCCAATCAGGCGCTGGAACTGCACCGCTTCCTCAACGATCACACCGCGCAAATCTGCCGCGATCATCCGCGTCACTACGCCGGCATCGGCACGGTGCCGCTGCAGTCGCCGACGCTGGCGATCCAGGAAATGGAACGCTGCGTCGAGCAGCTTGGACTGCAGGGCGTGCAGATCGGCTCGCACGTGGACGAATGGAACCTCGATGCACCGGAACTGTTTCCGTTCTTCGAGGCCGCCGCCGATCTTGGCGCGGCGATCCTCGTGCATCCCTGGGACATGATGGGCAAGGATTCCATGCCCAAGTACTGGCTGCCGTGGCTGGTCGGCATGCCCGCCGAACAGGCGCGCGCGGCCTGCTGCCTGATCTTCGGCGGCGTGCTCGAACGCCTGCCCAGGCTGCGCCTTGCCTTCGCCCACGGCGGCGGCGCGTTTCCCTACACGATCGGCCGCATCGAACACGGCTTCCGCATGCGCCCCGACCTCGTCGCCACCGACAACGCACGCAATCCGCGCGAATACATGGATCGCCTGTATTTCGATTCCTGCGTGCACGATGATCGCGCGCTGCGCTACCTGCTCGACGTCGCCGGCACGCGGCGCGTCATGCTCGGCACCGACTATCCTTTCCCGCTCGGCGAACAGGAGCCCGGCGCCGGCATCGCCGCACTGGGTCTCGCACCCGCCGAGCAGGAATCCCTGTACCACGGCACCGCGCTGGAATGGCTCGGCCTGCCGGCATCGCGTTTCGCTTGAATCCACTGGAGACGAACATGCGCAAATCCGCACTCGCCACCCTCGCCACGACCCTGCTCGCGGCCGCTCCCGCCTTCGCGCAGTCCGCCGGCGAGTTTTCGCTGGACCAGGGCATCATCAAGTTCAGCGCACCGCCGGCGTGGCCGGTGATCATGCAAAAGACCGAAGGCGACCCGCAGTTCGTCGCGTTCCAGGTCAAGGATCCGGCCGATGCCAACAGCGGCGAGGCGACGCGCGTAACCGTGGAGACGCGCCTGCTCAACGACTCCAGCAACTTCCAGCCCATGGTCAATCGCGACGTCGACAAGGCCAAGCAGTTGCCGGGCTACGAACAGAAGACCGAGGGCGTGGATTCCACCACGCTGCGCTACTTCGCGAACAGCGGCAAGACGAAATACGAATACCGCGAAACCTGGTACCTCAACAGCCACCTGCTCGTGCACGTGCGCTGCGCAAGGCCGATGCTGGACAAGACCACGGCGCAATGGACGGCGGATTACGAAAAGGGATGTTCGCAGATCATGCAGTCGCTGAAACCACATTGATCCATCGATGACGGACACCATCGACATCGCTTCCGCAGAAGCCGACGCGCGCGCGCGCGACACGGCCGATCCGCTTGCGTCGTTCCGCGATGAATTCCTGATTCCGGCATATGGCGATGGCCAGCAGGTCTACCTGTGCGGCAATTCGCTGGGCTTGCAGCCGCGCGCGACGCGGCAGGCATTGATCGACGAACTCGACGACTGGCGCGACCTCGGCGTCGAGGCGCATTTCCGCGGCAAGCATCCGTGGATGCCCTACCACAACGAGGTACGCGCCCATCTGGCCGAACTCGTTGGTGCGCAGCCCAGCGAAGTCGTGGCGATGAACTCGCTCACCGTCAACCTGCACCTGATGATGGCGAGCTTTTACCGGCCCACACCCGAACGCAGTGCGATCCTGATCGAAAAGAGCGCGTTTCCTTCCGATCATCACGCGGTCGAATCGCAGATCCGTTTCCACGGCTTCGACCCGGCCACCGCGCGGATCGAACTGGAAGCCGACGAACCCGGCGGCGCGATCT
>JAICYA010000483.1 GCA_025934455.1 Rudaea sp. | reverse complement strand
GCCTGGGAGCCGAAGGGTGCCGCGCAGCTGATCGATGTCAACGGCGCGCTGAACGCAGATGGCAACATCGCTGCCTATGACTTCGCCACGCGCTATCCCTCCAATGGCGCACCGACGCTAGCGCTGCTGCTCACGGGTCGTGTCGCGCCGGTGCCGGCGGTGTTCGAGATGGGCGACCGCACCGCGATCCCGCCCTATGATTACGAGAACCTGCGCGTGGTCGCGCACGACATGCCGCCGATCGTGCGCGCGTCCTGGTTCCGCGGGGTCTCGGCACTGCCGAATTCCTTTGCACACGAATCCTGGATCGACGAATGCGCCGAGGAGGCCGGCGTCGATCCGATCGAATATCGCCTGCGCTATCTTAAGGACAAACGTGCGATCGATCTCGTCCATGCGGTCGCCGAGCGCGCCGGCTGGCAGAAGCGTCCGGTGCGCGAAGAGAAGGTACCGGAAGGCGATGTCGTGCGCGGCCGTGGCTTTGCCTATGCGCTCTATGTGCACAGCAAGTTTCCGGGCTATGGCGCGGCGTGGTCGGCCTGGATCGCCGATGTCGCCGTCAACAAGGCGACCGGTGATGTCAGCGTGACCCGTGTCGTCGCCGGACAGGATTCCGGATTGATGATCAATCCGGACGGCGTGCGGCATCAGATCCAGGGCAATGTCGTGCAGTCGGCCAGCCGCGCGCTGATGGAGGAAGTCGCCTTCGATCGCACGTCGGTGGCGACGCGCGAATGGGGCGCTTACCCCATCATGAAATTCCCTGATGTGCCCAAGATCGACGTGTTGATGGTGCCGCGGCAGGATCAACCGCCGCTCGGCGTTGGCGAATCCGCCTCGGTGCCCAGCGCCGCAGCGATCGCGAATGCGATCTTCGACGCGACCGGCGTGCGCTTCCGCGAATTGCCGTTCACGCCGGAGCGCATCCTGAAAGGGCTGCGCGAAGGAAAGAGCGACCCCAAGGCTTTGCCGGCGCCGCCGACACAAGTCCAGCCTGCGAACAAATGGTCCAATCCTTTCGCGAGGCCGCGTAGCGCCTTTGCGGCTTTGGGCGCGCTTTGTGCCGCGGCCATCGGCATCGGCGCAGCCATCTTGCCATGGCGTGCGATCCCGTCGATCGCGCGGCCCGATGCCTCCGTTTATTCGGCGGCGACCATTGCACGCGGTCGAGAGCTCGCTGCGCTTGGCGACTGCGCGGTGTGCCACACCAGCGCGGGCGGGCCTGTCAACGCCGGCGGCCGTCCGATCGAAACGCCGTTCGGCACGATCTATTCGACCAACATCACGCCCGATGCAGCCACCGGCATCGGCGCCTGGTCCTATCCCGCCTTCGAACGCGCGATGCGCGAAGGCATCCATCGTGACGGCCGGCATCTCTACCCGGCCTTCCCTTATACGCATTTTGCCAGGGCCAGCGACGCCGACCTCCAGGCGCTCTACGCTTATCTGATGGCGCAACAGCCAGTGCAGGCAAAGGCGCCTGTCAACGAGTTGCGCTTCCCCTTCAATCTCCGTCCGCTGCTGGCCGGCTGGAACGCGCTGTTCCATCAGCCCGAGGCGTTCAAACCCGACGTAAGCAAATCGGAGGCGTGGAATCGCGGTGCCTATC
>JAICYA010000151.1 GCA_025934455.1 Rudaea sp. | reverse complement strand
GGTCACGCCGACCATGCGCCGCGCGCCGAGGCGATGCAGCGCCCAGACAGTGGCGCGGTAGTTCACGCGGTGTGGGGCAAGCGTGTGTGCTTCACCGTGGCGCGCGAGAAACGCCACGCGCTGGCCCGCGAGCATTCCGAGCACGATCTCGCCAGACGGTGCACCGAATGGCGTGGCGACGGCTTCGCGGCGGACATTTTCCAGTCCTGGAAACGCGTACAGGCCGGTGCCGCCGATGATGGCAAAATCGAGGCTCACGTCATTCCTTCAACGCATAGATTGCGGGAAGGTTGCGGCCCTGCTCATGGAAATCCATGCCGAATCCGAACACGTAGCGATCCGGCACCTCCACGCCGCAGAAATCCGCGCGGACACCGGGCGCGGTGCGATCGTGACGCTTCTGGCACATGACGGCGATCAGCACGCGTCGCGCGCCCTGATCAATGCACCAGTCGCGGATCGCACGCAGCGTGTAGCCTTCGTCGAGGATGTCGTCGGCGAGCAGCACCGTACGCCCGGCCGGAGACGTGGCCGGCTTGCGCAGCCAGTGCAATTCGCCGCCCTGCGTTGCGCCGCGATAGCGCGTGGCATGGACGTAGTCGAATTCGAGGTCGGTGGCAACGGCCAGCGCGAGCGCACCGGAGAAAATCAGGCCGCCGTGCATCACGCTCAGGTACAGCGGCACCTCGCCCGCCAGCGCGGCGTCGATGGCGTGGCCCATGCGTGCGATGGACGTTTCGAGTTTGGCGCGGTCGTGGAGCAAGTCCGCGTCTTTCAGGGCTTCGGCAAGTGCGGGACGTGTCATGCGGCTACGGTTTCCAGTGCGGTGAGGCGCGCGGCGAAGCGCGCGCGTTGGGGATTGTCGATGAGACTTTGCCAGGTCGGCGCCACCCGGCCACGCAGCGCTTCGATCGCGGCGAGGTCGCAGGGACCCGCGTCGCGACAGGCGGCGAGCGCCTCGGGCGCGATCTCGGGTTTGCACACCAGCACGATGTCGCAACCGGCGTCGCGATGCGCGGCGATGCGCGCGCCGATGCCGCCGGCGCTTTCCGCCGCGGCCATGCTGATGTCGTCGCTGAACACGACGCCGCCAAACCCAAGTTCACCGCGCAGGATGTCCTGTACCCAGACGCGCGAATAACCGGCCGGAAGCGCATCCACGGCCGGATACGTCACGTGTCCCATCATCACGGCCTCCGCACCCGCCACGATGGCGTCGGCGAAGGGCAGCATGTCGTCGCGGCGGATTTCGTCGAGTGCGCGCCTGTCGATGGCGGGTTCCAGATGGGTGTCCTCACGTACCGAGCCGTGGCCCGGGAAGTGCTTGATCGTCGCCGCCATGCCGGCCAGGCGCATGTTGCGCACGTATTCGAGCCCCAGTTCCGACACGATCTTCGGATCGGCGTGGAAGGCGCGTTCGCCGACGATGACGTTGCGGATGGCGAGATCGAGGACCGGCGCGAAGCTCAGGTCGATGTCGATGGCGCGCATTTCGCTGGCCATCAGCCAGGCGTGCTCGCCAGCCAATTCCAGCGCCCGTTGCGGGTCGCGCGCGTAAATCTCGCCGATTCGCGCCAGCGCGGGCAGGCGCGTGAATTCGCCATGGAATCGCTGCACCGGCCCGCCTTCCTGATCGACGCAGATCAGCAGCGGTTCTGCGCGCACCGCACGGATTTCCGCGATCAATTCGCTTACCTGATCGCGCGAATCGAAATTGCGCTTGAACAGGATCACGCCACTGACCTGCGGCGCACGAATCCAGTCGCATTCCTGCGGCGAGAGTTGCTTGTCCTTGATTCCGATGATCAGCATGAAAATGCTTATTTCCTGTCGAACAATGCGATGGATTCTACATGGGAGGTATGCGGAAACATGTCCATCGCTCCGGCGCTGGTCAGGGTGAATCCGTGACGGTTCACCAGCGTGCCCGCGTCGCGTGCGAGCGAACCGGGATGGCACGACACGTAGACGATGCGCCGCGCGGATTTTTTCGGCAGGTATTCCAGCAGCGCTTCCGCACCGCTGCGTGGCGGATCGAGCAGGAGCAGATCGTGATCGGCCTTGGCCCACGGCGCATCGCGCTGGTCGGCGGCGAGGTCGGCGGCGAAGAATTGCGCGTTGGCCACACCGTTGCGCTGTGCGTTCTCGCCGGCACGGCGCACCAGGCCGGCCTCGCCTTCCACGCCCGTCACTTGCGCGGCGCGGCGCGCCAAGGGCAGGGTGAAATTGCCGAGGCCGCAGAACAGGTCCAGCACGCGATCCGTCGGCCGTGGATCGAGCAAGCCCAGTGCGTGATCGATCATCGCCCGATTCATGCCGGCGTTGACCTGCACGAAATCCAGCGGCTTGAATTCGAACTCGACATCGTATTTCGGCAAGCGGAACGAAAGTTGCGCGTCTGCCGGCCACAGCGGCGCGACGCTGTCGATGCCGCCGGGTTGCAGGAAGATTCCCAGGTTCGACTTCGTGCCGAATTCCATCAGTGCCGCGCGGTCGCTCTCGGACAACGGTTGCAGATGCCGGAACACCAGCACGGCGAGGTCGTCGCCGATCGCAACTTCTATTTGCGGAATATCGCGCTTGGCATCCAGCGTTTCGATCAATGCGGCAATGTCGGCGATGCGCTCGCCGACTGCCGGCAGCAGCACCTCGCAGCGCGCGATGTCGGCGACGTAACGGCCATTGCTTTCGCGGAATCCGACCAGTACCCTGCCCTTCTTGTCGACGAATTTCACGCTCAGCCGCGCCTTGCGCCGGTAGCCCCAGGGCGAATCCACAAGTGGCGGCAGGATATTTTTCGGCGCGACCTTGCCGATGCGTTCGAGGTTTTCCAGCAGCACGCGCTGCTTCGCGGCGATCTGCGCTTCGGGTTTCAGATGCTGGAGCACGCAACCGCCGCAAACGCCGAAATGCGCGCAGCGCGGGGTCACGCGATCCGGCGAAGCCTGCAATACTTCGTCGACCGCGGCCTCGTCGTAATGCCGGTGCTTGCCGCTGAAATGCGCGCGCACGCGTTCACCGGCCAGCGCTCCGGCCACGAACACGGCCTTGCCGTTCACATGCGCGACGCCACGGCCGTCGTGGGAAAGGTCGGTGATGTCGGCTTCGAAAGCGGTCATGCACGGGTACCGGAAAAGGGGCGTCATCATACCAGCGCATTGACGATGTCCGACTGGCCTTGCATCCTTCGGCAATGCCAACCTTGACGCCGCGACCACGCGTGCTAATCGTCGACGACGATCCGGTGTCGCTGCGCTTTCTCGTCGCCGCAGTCGAGCAATCCGGCTGTGTCGTTGCAACCGCTGCCGACGCCGCGGCGGCGCTCGCTGCGGACAATGCATTCGATCTGCTGCTGATAGACCGCCACTTGCCCGACATCGACGGCGTCGAATTGCTGCACGCGCTGCGCAGGGACGGCATCACCGCGACGGCGATCGCCACCAGTGCGGAAATCGACGCAGCCACGGCGGCGCAGCTGCACGCGGCAGGGTTCGTCGATGTTCTGGAAAAACCCGCCTCGGTTCAGCGCATCGTCGAGATCGTCGTGCGGCATTTGCCGAAGACCACGCCCATCCTGCTCGATGACATTGCCGCGCTTGGCACCATTGGCGGCGATGCGGATGCGCTGCGCGCCTTGCGTGGCTTGCTGGCCTTGGAGTTGGAGCAACTCGAACGCGATCTGACTCAAGGCGATCTGGCGACGAACCCTTCGCGCTTGGGCGAGCGCCTGCACCGGCTGCGTGCGTCCTGCGGATTCTGCGGCGCGAGCGCATTGGCGGCGCGTGCGGCGGATTGGCAGGATGCGCTGCGCGTCGGGAGTCCATCGGCAAACGTGCCGCGCGATGCATTCGTCGCCGTCTGCCGCGAAACCGTTATAGCTCTGCGAGGTTGGCGCCCGCGCTACGAGCGCCACCCATCAAATTCCACGCATTGAGGGCACCACCATCCAGACGCTGGGCGATCAGCGCGCGCAGCAGGCGGCGCAGGCTCGGCAGATCCGTGCTATCCGGCTCCACGTCGCGCGCCAGCGCGAGCAAGGCCGCCCCGCGCAATTTCAAACCGTCGCCCTCACCGCGCCAGCGCAGCGGGCCTTGTTCGAGGAAATACGCATATTCGACAGCCGGTTCCAGTGGTACTCCGGTATCGGCTTCGGCGTCGAGCAGCAACCCATAGCCGAGATGCCCGAGCAGATCGCGCTCGAAGCGGCGCAGCGTCCACGCAGGCGCATCGGCTCGCGCCAAACGTGCCAGGCTATCGAGGTAAGCCGCGAATATATCCGGATGCGGATCATTGCGCGGCGCTAGGCGTGCGACGAGTTCGTTGAGGTACAAGGCGCACAGCAGCGGTTCGCCGGTCAACGGCAACGCGGCGCCGGCCGCCTCCGCGGCAGTCATCGTCGCCAGTTCGCCACGCCCGTTCCAGCTCACGGACAACGGTGTGAACGGCTGCAGCAGCGATCGCGGCGTGCGCGTGCGCGCGCTGCGCACGCCGCGCGCGACGAGTCCGACGCGGCCGTGGTCGTGGCTGAGTACATCGAGCAGGAGCGAGGTTTCCCGCCACGCGCGCGCGTGCAGCACGAAAGCCGGTTGCGCTTCGACGCGGATCATTCCGAGTAGCCGAAACGCTTCAGCGCAGCCTCGTCGTCCGACCAGTTCTCACGCACGCGCACCCACAGTTGCAGATGCACGCGGCGTCCAAAGGCCTTTTCCATGACCCGACGCGCCGCCGTCCCGATCGCCTTCAACTGCGCGCCGCCCGCGCCGATGACAATGGCCTTTTGCCCTTCGCGCTCGATCCAGATCGTCGCATGGACGACGGCACGTTCGCCTGCTTCGCTGAATTCCGTCACTTCCACCGTCGCGGCATAGGGCAATTCGTTCGCCAGGCGCAGCATCGCCTGTTCGCGCACCATCTCGCCGGCGAGGAAGCGCTCGCTGCGATCCGTCAGTTCGTCCTCGGCGTAAATGGCCGGAGCATGCGGCAGGCGCTCGATAATGCCGCGTTCGAGTTTGTCGAGTCCATCGCGACGGCGCGCGGAAACGAGAAACACCGCATCGAAGGAGCGCTCCGAAGTGATCTTTTCGATGAACGGCAACAGCGTCGCCTTGTTCTTGCTCGCGTCGACCTTGTTGATCGCCAGCAGGCGCGGCCGCCGCGCGTCGAGCGCATTCCACACTTGCGTGTCTTCGGCCGTCCAGCGCCCGGCTTCGACGATCTGCACGGCTACATCCGCCTCGGCGATGGCCTGTCGTGCGGCGCGGTTGAGCTGGCGGTTGATCGCGCGGCCGCCGCTGCGGTGCATTCCCGGCGTGTCGAGAAACAGGATTTGCCCCTGCGGGCGGGTGAGGATGCCGAGGATGCGATGACGCGTAGTTTGCGGTTTTGGTCCGGCGATGCTCAGGTGCCAGCCGAGCATGGCGTTGAGCAGGGTCGACTTGCCCACATTCGGGCGGCCAACCAGCGCCGCCGTGCCGCAGCGGAAATCCGCCGGATGCGCTTCAGACATGGCTCGCCTCGGCAATTCGTTCCAATGCCACCGCCGCCGCGGCTTGCTCGGCCGCGCGCCGGCTGCTGCCGTGACCCGTGCAGCACAGATCGAAGGCGACGATGGCGCAAGTCACCTCGAAGACCTTCGCGTGATCG